>JAPLIR010000026.1 GCA_026389015.1 Candidatus Dependentiae bacterium
ACAAGTTTGGCAAGCCCGGACCAATTACGCTCAAAAGGGCGGTTCAGGGTATAGACCTTAATAATAGCAACGTCCGACAGTCCGAATTCGTCTCTGAGTTTGTGTATATTGGTTTCTTGTGATGGAATGCTGCCCAGAATAAGGGGTGATTTGCCATCGCTGATGTGGATAATGGCACCTTGTCCATTGCGTTCTATATGAACGCCATTGATAGGGGTGCTCGTAGGTTTTGGGGCATCGGTTATACGGTTGTAATTAAATTTTTTGTCAAAGTTATTAGTAGCCATGCGTCCAAAAGCAGAAACAACAGATCCGCACCATGCGCCCCAGTGGTCATTTCTATCGTATCGTTTGAGGGTCTTTGTAGAAGTATTAGTAGAATTGCTCGTTGTGGTTCTTGTAGTTTTCTGTGTGCCTATGCCAAATGTCGTTATGGCAATAAACAATACTGCGATAATCCATATGCCTTGAGTTTTCTTCATGAAATTCTCCATAACTAAAAAATAACACGAAAAGAATCGTTTACTATTTATTAAAATCCATCTATTGACAAGTATATGGATTATGGTGATTTTGGCAAGGACGGGGGGAATTTCTAGCCGGGTGTCGCCATTTAAATAGGTTTTAAATAAGGTTTTTTCAGAGTTTTTTCTCATCAAAAAAATTTCTCCCGCCGACCTCGCTGAGGGAAGCGCCCTTGGCGCGTACTTGAAGCGTTCCAGAAAACACCCTTCAACTTCGCCCTATTTTATAGGGCTACATTCAGGGAAGACGGCGTTGAGATTATCCTTTTAATTCAAGGTTTTAAATGCGTAAGCCCTGGGGCGCCTTGGCTACATTTCATAAAACTTTGTGTAATTTTATTGCATCTTAAGCGATACTTTCAGTCTTTAGAAGACAAAAGTATGGTTTTAGGGGCGATGTGTTATATACTTTTTTTGAGATTGTTTTTCAATATTTATGGTGAAAGTAGCTTATGATTAAAAAAATAAAAAAAATCGTTGAAATCAAGATTTCTTCCAAAGAATATGCTTTGGCCTTAAAAAGTATTCTAGAGCAAATCCATAAAGCCCAGTTTGAAGCAGTTGTTGGCGTTAACCAAGTACTTAACAATCTTTATTGGTCGATTGGAAAAACCATTGCTATTAAACAAAAAGAGAATGATTGGGGGTCTCATCACATCGAAAGTATTGCCAACGATTTGCAAAATGCATTTCCCGGAAGAGGGGGGTTTTCAAGGGCCAATATATTTCGGATTAAGGCATTCTATGAGGCTTATGAAAAAAGTCGCACAGCTGTGCGACAATTAGAAGAATTGCCGATTTTCAGTGTTCCCTGGGGGCATAACGTGGTGCTTCTTGAAAGGCTTGAAAATAATAGTGAACGACTTTGGTATGCACAAAAGTCACTTGTAGAAGGTTGGAGCCGAGCTACGTTAGAATCGTGTATCAAGACTAACTTGTTTCATCGTGAAGGTAAGGCGATAACCAATTTTACTAAAACGTTGTTGGTTCCTCATTCCGAAAAAGCACAACAATCATTTAAAGATCCGTATTTTGTTGATTTTCTCAGTCTGCCCGATGAGTATACTGAACAAGAATTGGAAAAAGGGTTGATAGACAACATTCAAAAGCTGTTGCTTGAGATGGGCAAGGGCTTTGCTTTTGTTGGAAGACAGCATCATCTTGAGGTAAGCGGCAAAGATTTTTACCTCGACCTCCTTTTCTATCATTTTAAGTTGCGCTGTTTTGTGATAGTAGAGTTAAAGGCTAAAGAATTTGATCCACGAGATATCGGGCAGTTGAATTTTTATTTATCTGCCGTGGATGATTTAATAAAATCGCCAGAAGACAAGCCAACCATTGGGTTACTATTATGCAAGACAAAAGATAATGTCATTGTGGAATATGCATTGCGTAGTATTAATAAGCCTATCGGCGTCGCTGAGTACACAACAGAAATCACTAAGAAATTGCCTAAAGAGCTCAAGAGCAGTTTGCCAACCATAGCTGAGATAGAAACAGAATTGGAAAAGCAAGAGATGCTAGCTGAGGCAATTAAGCCTAGAAAAAAAGCCATTGCAAAGGCTAAGCCTAAAAGGCGACAATCTAAAAAAGCGAAGATAATAAAAAAATAACATGTGTTTTTATAACTTCTTGATTTGCAGGAATAGATTCTTCCAGAAAATCTTGCTGCTGCCGGGCATAGGGGGCATGGTGATCGCTTGCTGGATTTTGGTAATAACGTTATACGATTCTTTGACGACCATTTGTTCGTTTTCTATGACTGCGCTTCTGCAGATGGCAAGCCAGTGGGCAAATAAGGCGTCAAGGAGTTCAATGCTGTCTCGTTCGGTTATTTTTGATTGCTCAAGAGCGGCTAAGAATATACTGGGGTTGTGGGCTTTTGTGGTGGTGAAGAAATCAAATAAGGCTGAGGTTCGATTGAACGCTGAAGTGTTGAATGAATGGACAATGCAGCGGGAACGAATCGTGGGCAGTATTGGCTCTTGCCGTTCAGCCAAAAGAATGAAGTGGTAACCTGCTGGTGGTTCCTCGAGCGATTTGAGCAAACTATTGGCGCAGGTCAGCGTCAAAAAATCTGCTTTTTGAAGCACAAAGAAAAAGTGCTCGTCAGGATTAAGCGCGTATGCGATGGTGTTGAAAATGATGGAAAGTTCATCGAGCGTGTAATTTTTTTCTGGCTTAACCCAACGTACAGCATGATGCTGTCGATCTCTTATTTGTGTGCAGGCAGTGCAATACTGACAGCCTTGTTGTGCACAAAAGAATTTTTGTAGGTAAAGTTCTGTATGCTCAACTAAGAAGTCATGTGACCCTATCCACAACTGTGCAGGAGGGGTCAAGGCATGGTCTGCTTGTGGACTCAAAAGCGCATTGTTTTCGTTTAAAGAATGTTGTGTTGCATGAGCCATTGCATTACTCCATCTAAAGCTTTTTGTGCCAGTTGCTCAGGTGATTCTTGACCATCTAAGGTGATGACATTATCGCGTGTGCTGAAGATTTCTTTAAAGCCAGCGATTAATCTTTTGGTGAACTCAGTACTTTCTTTTTCAAATGAAGTGAGTTGTTCATTGCGTTTTTTAAGACGTAGTAAGGAAACTTCAAGAGGAATATCAACAAAGAGGGTGAGGTTGGGTGTAATGCCATTCATTGACCAGGCGTTAATCATAGCAATCGTTTCACGATCCAGTCCTCGGCCATAGCCTTGATAAACTAACGACGAATCGGCCATGCGATCGGAGATCACCAACTGTTTGTTGCGCAACGCAGGAATAATCACATCCTCAAAATGTTGTGCGCGATCTGCTGCAAAAAGGAGGTATTCAGCTTTGGCGGTGATGGGTACTTGTTTTTCTTGCACCAAGGTTCGCAATTGTTTGCCCAGCGGCGTAGAGCCCGGTTCTTTGGTCAGCAATACTGGCAACCCTTTTTGTTTGAGCGCTTCAAATAGGTTGCTTGCGAGCGTGCTTTTTCCTGAGCCGTCGATGCCTTCAAGCGTAAGTAGAAAACCTTGTTTTATCATAGCTTTTGCGTTGTTTTTTTATCGTGGTAGTTTGCGATATTTTATCTTATACTTGAAAAAGTATAGCGCATTGTTTGGGTAATGTCTTTATTCTACTACGCCAAAACGTTTGCGTTTTTTTTGATGATTTATGTAAAAGGATTTTATGAAAAAAGTTATGATAGAACCGGGGTGTATTACCTGTGGTGCATGCGAATTTATTGCGCCAGAAGTGTTTGAAGTAACTGATGTTTCGCGTGTCAAAAAGTGTGTAGATTTTGCTGTCTATAAAGAGAGTATTAGGCAGGCTGCACTCGCATGTCCGGTTAATGTTATTAAGTACGAGGAAGAGTAAGCGTATGTCGATAAAAAAACAATTATATGGTTATGATCATGATGCAAAGCAACTGTTTGATAAGCTGTATCAAGAGAGTTTAGTTGACGGAAAATTATTGTGTTTAGGGCAGCTGCTTGAGCGAGCAGTCAAACGATTTCCTGACAATGTTGCCTTGATTTGGCAAGACCGTTCAATCACCTTTAAAGAGTTGTATTATCGCGCCAGCTTGTTGAGCACAAAATTGCTCGAAAAAGGTGTGCAACCACGCGATCGTGTATTGCTTTTTTTTGAGAACTCATTTGAATTTTATGTTGGTTATTTTGCTATCGTGCAGGTAGGTGCTGTGGTTGCGCCACTTAACTTTTTTTTAGGCGAAACCGAATTGCGTCACATTGTACATGATGCACAACCTAAGATGATTATAACGGCATCAAGTAATCGTGAAAATTTTGAAAAAGTTGATGCGCAAAAGTATGCGCAGTTTATGACTGAAGAAGATATGGATTTGGTAACTGCGGTGCCGCATAATGTTGAGCTGTTTGCTATCCGTAAACTCGAACCCCACGAAATGGCTGCTTTGTTGTACACCTCAGGAACTACGGGCTTGCCAAAAGGTGTTATGTTAAGCTCTAAAAATATTATGACCAATGTATTGCAGCTTGCTGCGTGTCACGCTATATATTCAACAGACCGTGTTTTTGGTATCTTGCCGTTGTTCCATAGTTTTGCGCAGAATGCTTTTGTGTGGATGAGTACTTTTTCTGGTTACACCGTGATTTTATTACCTAAAATTGAGCGTCGCTATATTGAAGCAGGCTTAAAGCATAAACCTACGGTGGTATTTGGTGTGCCGGCGTTATTTGGTTTGTTTTGTTTACTCAAAACATTGTCATTCGATACCGTGCGAGTATTTTTGTCTGGCGCAGATGTTTTACCTGATAAAATTCGTGCCGCATTTGCCTTGGTATATCGTCGCAAATTATACAATGGCTACGGATTGACTGAAACATCGCCAGCCGTATCTATAGACCTTGGCGCTGTTACCGAGCCCACTAATTGCATCGGTATTCCTTTGGTAGGCTTAGAAGTAGCTATTCGGGATGAAAAAGGTCAAAAGGTGTCAGATGGAACCATTGGAGATCTTACCGTTAAAGGTGACAACGTCATGCTTGGCTATTACAATGCCCCAGAAATGACTGCTGCGACTATTAAAGATGGCTGGCTGTATACGGGAGACTTGGCCTATATCGACCCAAATGGCAAGATTGTGATAGCAGGCCGCTTGAAAGATCTTATCATTCACAAAGGCTTTAATATTTATCCGCAAGAAATCGAAAACGTACTGATGCTCCATCCCAATGTTATTCGGGTTGGGGTTGTGGGCAAGCTTGATGAATCGGGGACTGAAGTGCCGGTGGCATTCTTACAGGTGCGCGTTGCGCAGCCAGGAATCGAAAAAGAGTTAAAACAACTGTGTTTAAATCATTTGGCTAACTACAAAGTCCCCCGAGAATTTTTTGTGACAACAGAGAACTTGCCGGTGACCGCTACAGCTAAAGTTGATAAAAAGGTACTCAGAAAGCGATTGAATCCCGAAAAATAGGCTGTAGGAAGGCATAAAGGGGCATTCGAGCATGCGCTAAGGCCAATTGGTCCATATTCATTTTGAAATTCTTTATTGTGACCAGGGATCTGAATTTTCTATTAATAATCACCAGATCGAGCGTTCGAAAATAAGTTTGATTTTTTATGAAACTTGGTATACGATTTTAATATTGATTTAGATAACCTCCATTTCCCCTATCTGTGACGTTCTGTCTGGATGGGGGTTTTTTTTGCTTAAAATTCCACAAAAGTTCATTTTTTGTTTCATAGAAAAGCATGCATGCTTCCTATTTATTTTGCCTTTAATGCGCATATCCTTGATAATAATTTCTATTTGAATTAGTATTAGTATAATATGAACAGTATACAATAGAGGTAAATCACTAGGGGCATGGTATGAAGTTTAGAGGTTATTATATAGTTTTGACGTATCTCCTTTCGCTATCGATAGGGAGTCATGCCTTTATTTACGAAGTAAAAGTTATGAAGAGGTGGGATGCGCAACGTAATCGAGACCATTATTTTATTGGTTGTAGTGACTTTCATGACAAAACTCATGCCGTGACGGGTGATCAAATGCAAAAGATTGAGCAACTATTAACCCAATGCGACAAGAAAAATACTAACGTGGTAGTGGAAGATTTGAGTTCAGCTAACGACAGTGGTCGGTTGGCGTGCGGACGATTTATGGTTAATTCTCGCGGGGGAATCTTGGGAGGCCTGGCAGAAAAGGGTCGTACCATGGGACTAAGCGTTGATAATGTAGAATTTAGACTTTGTCGTGTGACCTCTTTGGGGCCGGTGCTTAATAATTTGCATGCAGATATGAATAATTTCCCCTCAGCTTCCACGGTACTTGTGGCAGCCTTGAGGGATGAAGTATTGCACGAGATTGCCCAGATTCAGGCCTATGAAGATGGTCCAATAGCAAAAAAAATGTACGCGCAGGGAATTCATGATGCAAAGAATCAATTGAAAGAATTACATATCGATCGTCATCAACAAATGACCATAGCAGATTTTTTAAATACTCATGCAAAACCTGAAGGGCGTTTAGAATTGCTCAAAACATTATTAACCTTTGATAGTGGCCTGCTTGATTTAAAAATAGTCCATTCAGTCATGAATGCTCAAGATAAACAAAAAAGCATCGCTATTGCAGGTGGCTCGCACATTGGCCGTGTTGGCGAATTGCTTGAAAAATTTGGCTACCAGCACGTCAAGACAACTAAGGTTATTTTTGGTCGTGAACATAATCTGCAAAAATGTTTGGGCTCTCATATTATTGATGGTGCTTTTTGTATGAAACCGGAACCCATTAATCTTGATTTTCTTGATGCCGTTATTTTAAGTCAATAATCATGTTTTTATGAACCCACCAACCAACTTTTCATCCATGAATAGGCGCTCACAACAGGAGTTAGGGGATTGAGATATCGTGTCCACGACTTTGTAGGTTCTTGTTGTGGTACGACAGGAGCTGAAGCAGGTAATTTTTTAGATCCTGCTCGTAGCATGCGACTTTCTTGATTCTTCTGACATAGTGTTTGAATTGCCGCATGCGTATTGTTGATTTCTTGCTTTAATGTTTCTAATTTTTCTGATTTGCAATCAGTTAAGGGAATATTGCGTATTTTTCTTAATTCCTCGTGGGTGAATTCATTTTGTGCATGGGCATATTCGTGATGTTTAATAGTACTATCATGGCGTGCATTATTTTCTTGTTTATCTTCATCAATGCGTGCGAGAAACTCGGTGTGTTGATCATCCATCAGTTTTTTTAGTGCTTCTATTTTATACGTGAGTGCGGTCTGGAGTTCTTTCATTTCTTGTCGTAAAACTACTATTTTTTCTCGCTGTTTTTTATTGTTATATAACAAGTAACAACTACCTGTTGTTAGTGCTGTTCCGGCAATAATGGTTATTTTTGCAGCATAGTATCCTAAGTCTTCATGTAGTGTCTTACTAAAGCTTGCACGAAACCCGTTGTTATTATTCATTGTCGGTGCAAGTTTGAGAAGGGTTTTGTTTGCAGGCTGCGCCATTGATGTGACCGGCGCTGATGGTTTTGCCATTGCAATGCTTATTTGAATACACGTAGATAGTGAAAAAACTAGACTAGCGAGAGCTAGCCTAGTTTGACATTTTATTAAAAGCATATAACTCCTCCATAGTTAACTATAAACCATGCAATCTGGTTTCTACTTTAACTATAGAGGAGAATTTTATTAAAGGGCTATGGATTGTGACGGTTCTTGTTTTTTTACCGTATCTAATGCAGGAGTTGCTTGTGTATAAAAGCCTTTGGTCAGATATGCTCTGCCTGAATCACCAAAAATTACCACGGCCAAATCGTTAGGCCCTAAATTTTTGGTATATTCTTGTGCAACATATGCTGCTGCGCCACTGCTTGGGCCAGCGAGTAATGCATGATGCTGCGCCAATGTTTTGAGCATGCCCAATGCGTGGTCATCTGTTACGGTCAAAAACTCATCAATCACTGACATGCCATTGCTGAGAATTGGTGAATCGAAATCAACACCCATGCCTTCTATTTTGTATGGTTTAGGATTACCTTTTGTTGCACGGAATGAGTTGACCGAATCAACTGCCAACACTTTAATGTTAGGATTTTTTTCTTTCAAATAACGACCAGCGCCGCTGATCGTGCCGCTGGTGCCAGCGCAGGCAAAAAAGTGTGTAATCTTACCTTCAGTTTGGCGCCAGATTTCTGCACCCAATGAATGATAGTGCGCTTCTGGATTGGAGAGATTAAAATATTGGTTAGGCATGAATGAATTTGGTGTTGCTTTGTGCAAAGCTATTGCTTGGCTATGGTAGCTGCGTGGATCTTCAAGAAATTCAGTCGCAGGGCATTTAATAACTTCTGCTCCGTAAGCCAAAATAGTTTGTAATTTTTCTTGGCTGATTTTTTCAAATACGGAGATGATTACTTTATAGCCTTTGAGTGCGCCGATCATGGCGCTTGCAATTCCTTGATTGCCAGATGAAGCATCAATAATGGTGCCACCTGGTTTGAGCAGGCCTTGTTTTTCTGCTTGCTCAATCATATACAATGCTGAGCGATCTTTGACGCTGCCACCTGGGTTAAGATATTCTAATTTTGCATACACGGTAGCAGGTGAATCGAAATTCATTTTAACCAGTGGTGTGTTGCCAATTGCATCTAATAAATTATTATAAACTCTGTTCATGGTAATTGCCTTTTCTTAATGATTGTTGCCTGAAGAAAGTATAGTGTATCTTTGTGTATTTGTCATGGCAACGTCATTGTTTTTTTTAATAAAAATACACAAGGCTTAATATCAATATAGTGCTCATAATAAATGGCCAATAAATTAGTCGTGGAATAAGTAAGTTTTCATATTTAATAATAAAAAAATTTGTCTCTGAATAATGTAAAAATGCGGTTATCGTTGTACTAATAATTAAAAAGTGCAGCAAGAAGTAAAAGTACTCAAAAAATATAATTTGAGGTACTAGAACTGCTGCTTTAAATTGTTGGTGCGCAAGGAATACGCTGAACATTAATGCGGTTACGGTTGCAATGACCGGCGGAATTTTATCAATAAGGTTTCGTCCCATTAAAAAGAGTAGAATAAACATTGAAAGCATCATACTAATAATAGGAATAAGTAAGAACATTAACGTGTTCAATACGTTTCTGCGCAGTACAATGTTAAAATAAAAATCAGGTGTCTGTGTTTTAGTTGATTTATCAATGGCGCCAAAAGGTCCGGCAATATAATAACCAAAGTTAGTGAGGTATTTATTTTTTTGATAACTAAAATAACTTTGTTCCATGCGCCATGCAAGAATCGCGGTTGTAGGATCAAGGCCGGGCAACGCCGTAGGGTTGATAACTTTGTAGGCATCAAGATCAGGCACTAAAAGGGCACCTTTATCAAAATCATTAGGCCACATTTGTATTTTAACGAGCTTGGTGTCAAACGGGTAGGTCGTGTAATCAAAGTTTTGATCTACCGTAGCTTGTACGTTCCATCCAACAACATCGTTGTTGCCGTCTTCAAATTTGTACGAATCAGACATCTTCGCATCAGACAGTTGAAAGGTCAAACCTCGTTTGATTTTGGCATGTTTTGTTTTATCAAAACGTTGCCAGACTTGTCCCATTATTTTGACGGCATTGAGCGTTAGTTCTATATGTTGTAAGTAGACACCCGTTGGTATGTAGATTTTTTCTACCGTGGCAGATGCAGCACCATGGCCTCCACCGTGGCCACCACCATGACCACCCGCAGCAGGGGCGGCTGGCGTGCTACTAGCTGGTGCGCCAGCATCAACAATGGTTACAGCCTCTGGCAGTTTGCCGATGTCTGAGGTTGGTGTTACCGCAGGAATTGGCTGCGCTTGTCCCAGGCCAGTTTTTTCAGCAAGAACTTTGGCTACGTTATTCATGTTATTGATAACGTTTTGTAAGCGCACTTGAATCATGTCGAGCGTAGAGCCCGACGTGTCAATTTGCGTTTGGGTGCTTGCAGGCACTGATTTGTCGGGTGTGGATGTAGATTTTTGGAGTGCGGGTTCCAGAGCCGCCTTTTGTTTAGCATCTATTTTTTCAGCTGCTGCACCGGCTTTTTCTTCTGCGTTTTTTGGCAGCAGCGCTTGGCTTGTGGCGAGCGTTGATCGTTGTATGTTTTCTGTGTCTGTTGGTTTGCCTGATTTTATTTGAGCTTTTCGTGCTTCGTCCTGTGCCTTATCTCCGGCTTGATCTTTCTTTTGAGCTTCGGTGGTGAGTTCTTGTTCTTTAGCTGTTTTTTCAAGAAAGCGAACTAAGCTGGTACGATCTTGAATAATCACCGTGTCAGATTGCTCCTGCTGAAAACGAACAAAGGTATGTGCTAAATACCATATAAAAATAATGCCACACAAGAGTAGGAACGCAGTCCATAGCGAACATGCCCACAAGGTGAATTGTGTTGGATGAGCGATATTAAAGAGTACAAAAAATAGAAACATGAGAAAAATAATGAGTGATAGAGCAATTTGAATTCTTTTTTGCTTGAGTTCATTAGTGTTAAGATTAAGCTCGTCTTTAACAAATACGCCAACCATTGCCCATCCTGCTGAAGGAATAGGTTGATAAAACATCCATGATGCTTGTCCGGTAGTTTCGTTCACATAGTCGATATAGCCACTTTCGCCCTTAGTTGCCTTGTCTGCCATTTCTTTTAAAGTGGTACTGTTTGATTCAGTGGCGATATCGTAAATAGTTTTTAATTTTTGCGCGAATTCTTTAATAGGGTGAGCTACAAAGGTTCCTTTTTTTGAAATTACAAATCCGTATCCTGTGGTTCCGAGTTCAAGATCTCGAATAACATTCTGAATGTGTTCGGTTGAGTGGTTGGCAAATACAACGCCGATTGCATTTTTACTAGCATCAAAGAATGGCACAGCAGATTCAGCGACGATAGTATTATTACCTTTGTCAAAAAATGGCTCAAGAAATACTGGTTTTCCTTCTTTCATAGTTTGCGCATAACGTATGTATTCTGGGAGCGTGTAATCGTAGAGTGATTCTAATTGGAGAAGAGTTTGTTTGCCTTCGCGTTCAACATAATAAGGCGCGAATAATTTTGTTGATTTGTCGTAGGCATAGGGAGCAAAGGCCACGCCAATCCCCGCTACGTTGGTGGCTTTTTGTTGTAAGCGATTCAGAATTTTTTCTTTGGCAGGAGTCGTGCCGCTAATATCATTAGCGATGCCTTGTACGAGTGGATTGAGCAAGGTGAGAAAATCATCAATTTCTTTGGCGGCTTTTACGGTTTGTGCCTCGGCATTCTTTTTTGCTGCCTGAATAATATCATCTTGTGCTTTAATGTAACTGTTGACTAGCATGACTGTAGTAATACCGCTTGCCAGGCATAACATGAGGAGGAATGCGTAGAGTATTTTTTGCCAATCTATGTTTTGTCCAAGTCTCTCAAACATTGTTAGCATGGTTCATTCCTTATTTTTTGTATCTATTTTTTCTTGATCCTATCAAGCGCTGATAGAATAGAGCAATAGTTTAAGAGAAAATTTACTTTACCAGTTGCTGGTACAGTTCAAGGTGTTCGTGGACCATTTGTGGTGTGTCAAAATCACGCAAATCATCAGGGTATTGTTGCATTTTGCTATGGAGAGGCTGATTCTGCGTTAAGCTCAGCATGCCGTGAGCAAGGTGTTGTAAATCGCCTTGTTTGTACAAGAAGCCATTTTCTCCGGAAATAATAACATCGTGAATGCCACCCGTGTTATAACTTAAAACGGGCAATTTTAATAATCGTGCTTCAATTATAGCGCACGGTAATCCTTCCCAGAGGGAGCTCAAGACAAAAGCATGCCAATCCATCATAATGGGTGCGACGTGTTCTTGCCAGCCATGTAAGGTGATAGCATCAGTGAGGTGATGTTTGATGATCCATTGTTCAATATACGGACGTAACGATCCATCGCCAATGATTTCAAGATGGGTGCGCGAATCTTTTTTATGCACAAAAGCAAATGCTTGTAATAAATCGAATAAATTTTTTTGTTTTTTAAAACAGGCGACGGTACCGAAAATAAATTTTTGTTTGTGGTTGGGAAATGTCGTTAATTTTGTTGCCGGCATATAAAATTGTTTAAAATCCACGGCAGCACGAATAATGGAATGTTTTTTTGCAAAGCGGGGGAATAGTTTTATGCCTGTTTTAACATCTTCAGATGACACGCATACAAAATGTGTGGTGACAAAGCTGGTGAGTAATTCGCACATATAGATGGTAACCCATGCCAATTTTGATTGATGTGCATGAAATGCATAGCCGTGAATAGTGTGCACGCGGTTGGTGACACCAGCAAAGAATGCGGCCCAACGTCCCCATATACCAGCTTTGGTGCTATGGGTGTGCACAATTAAGTTGGGATATTTTTTTTTAAATGTTCTTATGTGGCCAATTAATTCAAAAAAGCATTTGAGTTCATTAAATAAAGTAAAAAAAGATAGCTCTCGTTGGAGACTTTTAAGTAATACGACATTGGGTTTATTCTTGACGGCATTAACCAAGGTGCCTTGGGCGCTTGAGATTAAGCTTGCTGTCATTTCTGACGATTCTAGTCCTTCAAGAAGACTGAGGCATACTTTTTGTGCGCCGCCTAATTCAAGTTTGGTTATTATATAGAGAACATGGAGGTCATTTTTTTGCTTCATGAGATCCTTTTTTTTAAAATTACTCCCTTGTTATTTGAAGAAAAATAAAAGAAGTGCGATTAATAATGCATAAATAGCACTTGTATCAATTAATCCTTGAGCCAACATACTGGTGCGGGATATAAGCGAGTATTGCTCGGGATTTATGGCAATTTGTTGACAAGCCGCCGCTGCTGTTTTACCTGATCCAATACCGGCGCCGAGGGTGCCCATACCCATACAAATTGCTGATCCCAGCATTGCCATGGCGGTAAGCATGTTGTCATCGGGAATAGTAGTGGTAATTAAAAGCAGTGAAACAATGAGGGTGAAAATAATAGGTGTTTCGATGATTGCTTCACTAATCAATGTGAATGAAAACAATTGTCCATAGGCATTTCTATTAATTCCTATAGACTGGCAGGCGGTTTTTGCAAAGTGACCTAATCCTATGGACGGTCCAATAGATCCTAGCCCAATACATACTCCACTGGCAATCAAGCGAATGCATTCAGCAGCGGTAGTCACCCCTGCAGCTTGATCTTTAATGAATATGGCAATGATGAAGCCAAAAATAATAGGTGTTTGGATAATGGATAGTGTAATGAGCATGAATCTGAAAATTTGTTGGCTAAAAAATGGTTGGCGTGCAATCGCAAACATTGTTTGTTGGGCAGGCAAAGCAGAAACTAGTCCCAATACAAGGCCAGAAATGCCGATTGCAAAGGCAATGCCGAGTTCTGCAACGCTGGCATAGATGTTTGGTGCTTGATGTTTTACGTCAAATAAGAGCATAAGTGCTACGGTTATACCAATAATGGCCGCGGTGTCAATGAGTGCCATAGCAATAATTGCGGTACGCGCAATATCACTTTTTGCGTTCGGTTGAATATTCATAGCTTCAAGCGCTCCTTGGCTTGCTATGCCTTCACCAATGCCGACGCCGAGTGAGGTTAGGGCAACAGAAAGAGCAATGGTGCCATAGTGAAAAAAGTCTGAATAATTATGTGTTGTCATCATGCATTATTCCTCGTGGCTTGTTTGTACGGCGATTGATAGGTAGGTTAAGGTGAGCATGGTAAATACAAATGCTTGTAAGAATCCTTCAAATATTCCAAAGAAAAATAATAGGGCAAAGTTTGTACCACTCAGAAGTCCAAGTGTTTCATATATAATGGATCCTTCTATGGTACTCAAATAAATATGGCTAATGATGGCGCCACCAAAAATATTACCAAACAAGCGGAATGATATTGAAATAATGCTCGCAATCTTTCCCAACACATGCAGAGGGAACATAAGAAAAATAGGGGAGGTATATTCTTTAAGATACGCTTTTATGCCATGTGATTTGATGGCATAGATTTGTGTGTAAAGAAACGAAAGTAAACCAAGCGCAAGTGTAGTGTTTAAATCTTTTGTTGGTTCAGGCATCCATGGGATAATCACAATGATATTGCACAGCAAAATGAATAGAAAGAGTGTCGTAATAAAACAAAAATGATTGAATGAAAAGTTATCGCCTAATGATTGTTGGCACATATCCATAAACGCAGCAATAAATTTAGTAACCGCATGACGCAGGATACTATTTTTATTGCGTAGTGAGCGATTTATAGGGATGAGGATTAGAATGAGTAGAAATATGGTGATCCACGTACCGGTGATGGTGGGGATGTTTACCTCAAAAAATTTATGGTCTAATCCGAGCCAATAAAGAGTCCAGGTTTTGATTTCTAAAAGCTCAGTTCCCTTCATGCAGGTTTGCTTTCTTTGTTAAAATTACCAGCCAAAAAGTTATTAAGAAGCAAAGTACCACCAGTATAAACATGATCGATGGTGTTCGCAATAAATATAACCATAGCGTAGCTAAAATTGCAAGCCGTGAAAGGGAGAAAATAAGATTAATGCATTTTGATTTGAAGGAAGGTGTTTGGCCTGGGAGTTCGTTATGTGTATTAATCAAAAGGACTCTCCGTTTTTGTATAAAAAAGGAGAGTCCATAGATTAAACCTATACTTGACCCGGCAATCACCGACAATAAAATCGATGAGAGAGTCATATATGTTTTACTTATTTAGAGTTTCTTGATGCCTTTGTATTTCCAGTATTCAGCAACAGCAGATGATGATCCGGTTACAACCACAAGGCCTTGACGTTCATCAACGGTTTTTTGTGCTGCTTCAAAAGCTTCTTTGAAGTTCTTGCTCGATTTAGCCTTAATTTGCATGCTCTTGATGCTATTGGTGATCTTCTCAACATCTAAGTTTTGTTCACCATTATGGCCTGGCATCAGGTCAACTGGGTAGACAATAACTTGTCCAGATGTCTTTTTGAAGAAGTAACGCAATAATTTCAAGAATTCATCAACGTTAAGGTTTGGGTTTGTGCAACCGATAATGAGCGTTAAGCCTTTTAGAGGTTTTTTGTAATGCAATAATCTGATACCAAGAAGCAAGTTCTTGAATGCATCGAGATTGCTTGCGTTATCCAACAAGATGGTTGGCTTTTCTTTATCCAATAATTGGAAGCGTCCAGACAATGAGCTTTGTTCATCTTTCCAGAATTGTTCAATCGTTTTTCGTGGATTGAGTTCGGATTGACGCTTTGCTTCAATGGTTGGGCGGCCACGTTGACCTTTTTGTTTGGTCAACAAGCTGCCAGAAACGATAATTGATTCACGATTTATTACGAGATTAACGTAAATTTGTGCAATTCGTTCTGCTAATGCAGCGCAACGGCCATGTAATTGTTCAAACGGATAAGCAAGTGCTGCTAATTTACGAATAGGCATGGACCAAATGCCACCCTTATTCTCAACGATCACTGCCATATCTTGCAAGCTTAATTTACTTTGATCGGCGCAGACTACGTGAGTGCCTGTTTTTACAATGCCGGTCAATTCTTCAATTGCTTTAGCCACGATAGCGTCTTCGTTTTCGATTGATTCATCGCTGGTAAGACGAGTAATAGCTGCAATTTTTGGATTACAAATATTTACGGGGTTATGTGCACCATCTTTACTTACTTCAAGCACCGCAACATCACAGTTGCTATTTTTGAAGTAGAGTAATGCCATCATAGTTAAGATGTCTAATGAGTTAGGAGTTACACCGATTGTTTGTGCGGTGTTAATAACTTCGTTACCAACTTCAGTAAACGTCTTATTAGAAATAAGTTCGCTATTGAGGGAGAATAATTCATTATAGGTCAAAATATGAGGCGCATAGAATGCACCAACGGTCAGACCTTCTTGTTTGAGCAATTTAGCAGCAAAATGGATGGTAAGAGATTTACCATTTGTTCCTGCAACCAATATAGCATTGGTTTTTTGTGCAATAGAGCCAAACGCTTGGTCTAATTTTTTGATACATTGCAACGTGGTATCATTGGTATTGGTTGTCCAATTGGCATCCAAAAACTCAACGATTTCGCTGTAGCTACGTTGTTTAGATACCGCGACGGTATCTTTCGGAGTTGTTTGTTTTATATTCTTCATATGGTTATTCCTATCTTACTTTGTACCCATATATTTTAACTGCCTACTAACTTCATTATTACTTATCCTCTTGTCTACCTAGTAGTAAGTGCAAGATGTTCAACGGTCATTTTTAGTGTGTGGAATTAACGTGATGTTTTGAGTCATGAATCGTATAAGATTTCGTGACTTATCTCTAAATATAAAGCAATTTATAAAAATGTCAAACAAGCAATTAGTGATTAGTTAAGGCCTATTTATTTACAAAGATATAAAATGAATAAAAAACAGCTGAATTAGAATGATAGTAAATAACTCGAATCGATCGTCCAGATCTTGAAAGAGGGCCATCTTATTGGGGGGGCTTCCGACACCGTCATAGGCCTCCTGGCAGACACCACAAATCAAGGCCAAACATTTCTATGTGAAACAAAAATTCAGCAAGATAAGGCCTGTGTCATTCTTATAGGATCGCCGGATAAGGCATTATTTTTCGTTGAGGCCAAGAATCTGGCACCGGTTAGGGTGCTTATTTTCGGTGTCCCCTAAATCACGGCGTTTAGGCTGTGTGAGGGGTTAATTCGATGAAGATTGACTTTATGGGTTGCCGGTAGGGTATAGTGAGGTAAAGTTGGGTAATTAAAAGAGGGGAGGATGATAATGAAAAAGGGATTCACCTTAATTGAATTAATGATCGTCGTGGCCATCATCGCATTCTTAGCGGTTGTTTCTGTGCCAAGCTTCATGCGATTCTTACACAAATCAAAACGAGCCGAAGCCTATATGAACCTGAGTTCAATCTACGCAGCTCAAAAGGCTTATTGGGCAGAGCACGGCAAATATTCTGATGTATTAAACGGTGAAGGTGGCATAGGTTGGAAGCCAGAAGGCTATACTACTGGTGGCGCCAATGAGAAATTCTACTACACCTATGGATTTTCTGGCGGTGAGGGCAGAAACTATTTTACCGGTAAGTTAGGAGCGAGTGCGGGAAGTCTTTCTGTAGCGCATGTCGGACCGCAAGGGTTCGTGGCTGTTGCAGCGGGTGATCTTGATGGTGATGGCGTTATGGATATTATGACCGTCGATGAAAATAATAATATAGTTGTTGTTCAGGATGATTTGGCGAGTTAGTTGAGATGTAAGAGTATGCGCATCAGTGATGGGCCGAATAATACAAATATCATAGCGCCTAGTGCCAAGAATGGGCCAAAAGGAATCTTAAATGATTTGTTCGGTTTGAAGAAAGCCATATAGGTTATGCCAATGACTGAGCCGGCCAGTGAGCCAATGAGCAAACTAATCCAACAACCATAAATACCGGTGAATGAGCCTATGAAAGCTAGAAGATCCACATCCCCTTGGCCAAGGCCTTCCTTTTTGGTGAGTATGAAAAAGGTACGTGCGATGCCAGCAAGTATACCGTAACCAATCAAAGCGCCAAGTGCACTTTCGCATAGTGACAGTGGCAAGAGATTGAAAAAACTCAGTAGAATCCCCAGCGGCACCAGGAACAAACTCACAAAGCGCGACACGAGCATGAATTCAAGATCAGTGCGAATAGTTACAATAAGGGCTGAAAAAAATATGAAGTATCCAAGAAAATAATCCCATGGCACATAAATGGTTAGCATGGTCATGCTCAGAGCGGTAACGAGTTCAATTAAGGGATAAAGAAATGAAATCGATTTTTTGCAGTAACGGCATGAGCCCTTGAGTAAAAGCCACGAAAGTACGGGAATCAAATCGTACCAAGCAAGCGTGCGTCTGCAGTGAGGGCAATATGACCGTGGCCTAAGTAATGAGCCATTATGAATAAGTCGATACGCAACAACATTAAGAAATGATCCCCAACATAAAAAAAGGGGGATCATAAAAAATGCTGTGTGTATCATATAGTTAATACTTATTGATTTTCAGATTGATGGTCAACGGGTGTTGTATCAGGAGAAATCAAAGTGAAAAGCTCTGCAATTCGACGTTCTTTTTCCGAGATTTGGTCATAACGGAAAACAAGGTCGGGAGTGTAGCGAAGGTCTAAGCTATTTGCTAGAGCAGTACGCATTGAAGGCTTATAAAGAATCAGATGGCCAAGTTTCTTGTCAAAAACTTCCTTGCCGCCATTGGTAGCAAAGTAAACATAGCATCTGCTTCTATCGGGAGATAGGGTTACACGGTTAACGTATAACTCTTTTAATTCAGGCGCATCAAGTGATGTTTGCAAGATAAGATTAGAGATTTCTCGTAGGAGTTGAGTCTCTTTTTGTACACGTCTAATATTTCTTACATTTTTACTTATCATATGAGAGCCGATTTGGTTATTGACCTAGGGTCAACATGCGTACAAAGTTTTGTTTGATAGCGCGCATTAAGCGTTTGCGTCTTTTTTGTGTTGGAGATTCAAAGTAAACGGTACGCTTCATATCACGAACAACGCCTTCACGTTCAATTTTCTTCTTAAGTTGGCGCAATGCTTTTTCAACGTTTGAACTAACGTGAATTTCGATATTTGAGACTTTTTTTGACATTAGGATCAAAACCTTTATTTAATACAATTGAAAATTATGTGCTTCTTAGTTATTTGATATATTCTAGGTTATTTTGCCTCAGATGTCCAGTGTTTTATCGCTATCTCTCAGGGTTAAGGTTTAATAATTCACATTAAACGAGAACAAAAGAGTGCTGGATCTATAGACATTTTGTTGATGCAACGGTGCCTGCCACAGGAATCCTAACCCAATGTGCGGTGAAAAATCATAGTTGAATCCTATGTTGGCCATTTGCGTTTTCCAATCTGAGCGTCTTTCGAGTAATTCTGGGAAGAAGTCCTTGTCTGGCTGCATGAGGCAAATTTTATCCTGTTTGTGCATAACGAGTAGATATTGGAAGTACATTGAAAGGTTGGCAAGGAAGTGGTATGCCGATAGTTTTGCTGCAATGCTCCAGTTGGTACCCGGTTGGTAGCACACGTTAGTGCAGTATGGGTAGATACCAGATTGGCATGGAGAGTTTGGCACGCGTAGTGGCACGTGGCTTCGTTTAAAGAAGTGGGTGTAGCCCATTTCGCCACCGATTTCTATGGTGTCATAGAAGTCCATGTTAATACCAGCGTCAAAACCGGCTGCGTTGTGGCCATTGTTACCGAAGGGGAGGCCAAAGGCTTTGTTAACATTTTTTCTTTTTCCAGGAGATGCACTGAAGCTTGCTTGAAAGAAAGGAATCAACAAGAATTCTGGCCATTCATCTTCATTTTTATTGATCTCAAAAGCGTGGCGCCAGTAACCATTAATACGAACTTCTTCAATGGAGGTTGCATTAAAGCGCTCAATATTGAGATTGATTTCTTCTGCGATGATTTTAATCTGATCCATCAGACAGGTATTAATGAGGCATTTGCTGACAGTGATGCAGCCACTATTGCCATTCCATACATCGTTTCCATTGGTTAGTGGGCCAGGAGTTAGGTTGGTGAATGATTTCACCAGTTGGCACGTTTCGGCAACGCTCGTTTGCACGCTCATGCCAAAATCACCATAAATGCGTGCGTCTACTTGAAATCGAGCGCCGCGTTTACGATAACTCATAGGAATAGAAAAGAAACCTACTTCTTGGTTGTTGTCTATAAACTCTGGATTGTCTAATTTGATACCGTTTTTTGAATCTGGATTAAAACCTAAACAGTTAATTGCTTGCGCAAGTGCTGAAGATGTTAACAAAGAAGCTGAATTATCTTTGCCTGGACAAAGTGTAGTTTGAAGTCCGTCAATAGCAGTATTACCTTGTAGTCCGGCACACGCCAATGTCACTGTTGTTACCATTCCACCGCAGCAATTATTCGCCGTTGCTGGTACGTTTCCATACAATAATCCAATCATGCCCCAACGGCCTTCCATGTCACCTAATTGGGTAGCAGTTTCATCACACACGCGAGTACCAGGAACACAACTTTGGATAATTGGTTTGGGACCACTGGCATCACATTCATTTCCACAACACTTAATAATAGGTGGGATGCATTCTGCGTCAATGCGGCCGATACAAGCATTTTGTCCGAAGGCTGAAAGTGAGAAGCTAAAACGTTCAAGCCATGAGGGTTGAATATCGTACCCTTTGAGTTTTAATTTTTCACGTGTTTCTAAAAAAGTTTCCGGATCAAGTGTTGTAAATATTGGATAGGGGTCACTTTTTAACAACGTGGAAAGCGCCAGCGCGTCATTACTTATTCCAAGCAGTGTTACAAGCAACAGAAGTATTCTTGGATAGGTTTTAGCCATTACAAAATCCTTTCTATGGTTCTAATTCTTAGATACTTATAGCACCATTCATGTAGCGAGGTCAATTACTACATGAATTTGTTACTGCGCCTAGTTCGTGAATGAGCCCCTGTACGGCGAAGGTGAAAATCATTAATGCTGTTAATATACCCAATATGCACGTGATATTTCTACCTGATTGCCATTCAGAGCGTATTGTCAACAAGGTAATCATTGACATGATGAAGGCGAAAATAAGAAAGATAGAGGTTAAATCAAAAAATAAATTAATATTTCTGAAGCTTACGTAGGTGATAAAAATACCCAAGCCAACTGATGCAACCGCTGTTTTGGTGGTGAATGATCCAGTAGCAATAAGTTTTCGTGCAACATTATTTTTTAATGTTTTGACTAAGAACATAAGGAGATGGCTTGATGCCATAATCATTGAATGTATGGTGCCGATGATGGCAGAAAGAATGGCAAAATGAATGGTCAGAATGAGCCATGGTTTGTCAGGAAAAATAACGAGCAATGCTTCTGATAGCGGCAAACGAGCATTGGTGAATAACGAAAGCGGTGTTGAAATAATAATCGAGCTTACAAATAACGTGTAAATTGTGCCAACGATTAAAATTGAATAGGTCAATGCGCGCGGGACATTTTTTGCAGGATCTTTGACGATGCTAAATAATGATGTGGCGCATTCAAAGCCAAAAAATCCAAAGATAACGATGCGGGTTGCTTTAAGAACATTTGAAAATCCGTAGGGAGCAAATGGTGTTAAGTAGGAAAGATTTGCTTTGGTAAAACACATAATGGTTGTGGCAATCAGGGGAAACAACGTGCACACAATAAGAATGTGTTGACCAAGTGATGATAAAGCCACACCAAACATATTTAAGATTACTAATGTCCACAAAGCAATAATGCCGAGGGTATAAGGAGTGAATGCAGGGAAAAAGCGATGCAAATAAATGCCAGCCATTTGAGACAATAAGCCCATTGCTATGAGCAATCCTATAAAGTAGGCAGTAATTGCAATCATGCCCATGGTGTGACCGCCCCATTGTTTTGTGTAAAGGTAGAAGGAGCCTTCTTCGGGGAACAGTTCAGCAAGGCGCGCTAGGGATTGAGCAAGAAACCAAATGGCAATAACGACAAGAATGTAGGCAATGATGCCAGCGGGCCCAACATAGGCTGCCATGGTTGCAGGAGCTGTGAAGATTCCTGAACCAATCATGGCATTCATGCCAATAATAGTTGCGGTTGCAAGACTAATTTTTGTGTTATTGTCGTTACTCATTGTGAGTCCTTTTGATTCTGTTAAACTGATAGAAAGAGTTTACTAATTTTTTTACACTCATTATTACATGAATTCATTGTACCCAATATGACACATTTAACAAGTTCCAACGACGCCACACACGATGCAAGCAAGTTTTGTTCTTATTACCAAGCACACATTCGTAAAGAAGAATGTTGGCTGCTCACGGCGACATTGCGAAGCTTTGAGCATATCGCGTTTGATCGTACGATTGATAAGAGTCAGAGTATATTCGAATTTTTTGTTCCGCAAGGAATGGAAGGGCAATTTTTAGAACTCATGGCCTATTATGAAAAAACTGGCCTGGTAAGTAATCTAACAAAAATGCCCAACCGCTTGATCGATCCTACGGCAACTCTTTAGCTTAATATGCGATTAAATCGTTGTGTTATTTCTTCTACGCCAAGCATTTCAACTAATTCATGAATCCCAGGACCTTTTGGTTTGCCCATAAGCGCCATACGAATAAAGGTAAACATTTCCTTGAGTGGAATGTTTTGTGTTTGTGATGCTGTTTTTAATGTTTGTACGAATGTAGTGACATCATTAATATGTTCAAGAGCAGACACAAGAATAGTTGCAATAGTGATAGCATGTTCTGCATCGATAGCAGCAACAACATCCTGGTGCGTTACTTTTGGTGCTTCAAAATAAAAATCGAGTGCTTGTGTCACGTCTTTGAGCGTATTAAGATCGGTTTTTATAATTTGAATGAGGCGCGCTAACACCTTTTGATCTAATAGTTTTGCTGTTGGATAGGCTGCAAGCAAATAGGGCAAGCAAAGATTTGCTAAAGTCTCATCATTATAGAGTGTAATCCATTTGCGGTTTATCCAGTGGAGTTTTTCGACATCATATTTGATGTGGCCGGTTGTGTGCATGTTGTCGAAATTAAAGAGCTTTGCCAATTGTTCAAGCGACATAATCTCTTCTTTAAATGATCCGCCGATAATGGCTAGGTAGTTACAAATAGCCTCAGGCAAAAATCCTTCTGCTCTTAAATCGCGCAAAGAGAATCCAAAATCACGTTTGGAAAGTTTTTTGCCTTCAATATTACACAAAATTGGCAAATGCCAGAAGATAGGCAATGGTGCTTGGAATGCTTGATAGAGCATCGCTTGGTTGGCGGTGTTGGTTAAATGATCTTCGCCGCGGATGACGTGAGTCATATTCATAACCAAGTCGTCTACAAAGTTAGCAAATATAAAGGTGAAGGTTTCATCTTGACGTGTCAGTGGAAAGTCAGAAAAATTCTTAAAATTAAAGTTTATGACTCCATGCGCCATATCGGTAATAGCGATATGGCCTTCAGTTTCAAGTTTAACGCGCCATACAAAAAGTGTCTTTTTTGCAAGATGTTCATTGAGTTGTGCTTCGGATAATTTTGCGCAGGTGCGATCGTAGCGAGGTGGCATTTTGAGGGCAATTTGGCGTTCGCGTTTTTTTTCAAGATCTTCTGGTGTGCAAAAGCAACGATACGCACGGCTCTTATTAAAAAGTTCTGATAATTTTTCTTGGTAGATTGGCGTGCGCAATGATTGGAAGTAGGGCGCATCGGGACCGCCTATAATTGGGCCTTCATCATAGTGAAGACCAAGCCAAGTAAGATCTTCGATGATTTTTTCAGCAGTTGGATCGTAGTTTCGTTGAGTGTCAGTATCTTCAATCCGTATAATGTAGGTACCTTCTTTTTGTTTGGCAAAAAGATAATTCATTAATGCGGTGCGAACGTTCCCTAAATGCATCATGCCGGTCGGCGCTGGTGCAAATCTAACGCGAATTGTTGAGTTTTTCATAAAAAATCCTAGGAAATTGTATAGCAATCTTTCTATAAAGTGTAGCCAGAATAAGGTATAAGTCTAGGGGGCTTACTGAGTGGATTCTTGAATTTTTGACATTATTCTTATTATTTTGTTAGCATCGTTGGCGAGTAGTATAAAAAAAGGAGAAGCTCGTGAACAAATGTCTTAAGATTGTCTTTGGCATTCCTATTGCTAAAGATTTTATACATAGTGTCATTCAAAAGAGTGCAAAGAAATGCAGTCTGGAAGGCACAGCGCAGATAGTTATCACGGAAAATAAAGTGAAAGTTATTGTCTGTGGCCCCAAAGAATCCGTCGATCAGTTTATTGATCTTCTTCATAAAGAGAGTAAAGCGTATCTAGAAGATCTTGAAATTGAGCCATTTCTTAAGGATAGAGACTATAGAGGCGTTTTTCGGGTTATTGAATAACGTGATCTTAGCTTAAGCCTTGCGCCTTACTTTTTCTCAACATATGCATAAAAAAGCCTAAGGCTAAAATCAAATATACAACGTTAAGTGTAAAGCTTACGGCAATATGCCAGTACGGGATTTGCCCCATGGTCAGTGCATAGCGCATGCCCTCAAAAGCGTGAGTCATGGGCAAACATTTGCTGACGATTTGCATCCAGTGCGGTAAGATATCTACCGAATAATAGACCGAGCAAAATGGCGCAGGAAGCCATCCGATTGCCCATACGATGGTTTCTATTCTTTGTCCCCAATAGATGAGAAATCCTGAGGCAATAAATCCTAAAACCCATCCAGAAACTACGAGTAAAAGTATCAACGGTAGTAATGATATGCCTATAGAAAATAGGTTTAGATTGAAAATAAGTTTCATGAGCAATGCGCCGTAAGGAACGGTGATCAATGTGCCCAATAAGCCAGTCATCATAAGGCCAACAATCCATTCAGCAATGGTCAGTGGCGTTGCAAAAAAGTTTACTAAATTTTCATCCCAAATTTCTTGCAGAAGATTACGAGAGACTTCAAGGTGTGTTCTAAAGGAGACTTGCCATAAAATGAGTCCTGCGATTAAGTTGATGACAACCGTACTATTTTGTTGTGTAGAAAGTGATGTGCCAACAAAACCAAAGATGAGCATGTCGATTAAAGGCCAGTAAAAATAATCAAAAAGACTGCTCATGCCGTTGCGGTGCGAGTACAAATAACGAAGGACGACGGTCCAGGCACGTGAAAACTTAAAAACCATGAGTATCCTTTTTAGTTCGTCGAGCAAGCGAAGCAGTTCGAGAGATTTCCAAAAAGTAATCTTCTAAACTTGGCTTGGTGATTGAAATATGAGAATAGTTCACATCGAGCTTGGCAAGAGCTGCTAGTAGC
The DNA here is from genome assembly GCA_026389015.1 of Candidatus Dependentiae bacterium. Lineage (NCBI taxonomy): Bacteria > Candidatus Babelota bacterium. Next base: position 24,869 of record JAPLIR010000026.1, read on the forward strand.
GGTGCAATGGCATGTTCGTCAACGTGAATTTCGATGGTGCGGTCTGCTACGGTATGAATCAGGTTGTTGGCGGTAGCATGGGTAATAATTTGTTGGAGCCCATCAAGGACAATCATGTTCACTTTGGTTGTTGAAATGCTTTTTGCCAGATGTGCTGGTGTATTGTCGTCAACAATAGTGCCATTAGCAAGAACGATAACACGGTTACAAATTTCGCTCACTTCATCCATATTGTGCGAAGCAAGAAGGACTGTCATGCCAAGCGCTTTTTGTTGTTGAATGATAAAGGCTCTTACTTCTTGAGCAATGTCCGGGTCGAGTGCTGCTGTAGGTTCATCAAGTAGGAGAATTTTAGGTTCTACTAAGAATGCCTTTGCCAACATAACGCGTGTTGTTTGCCCCGCAGAGAGCGAGCCCATTTCTTGTTGTGCTCGGTCTTCCATACCAAAGAGTTCAAGGTAACGTATAATTCTCTTTCGAAGTTCGGTGATGGGTATGCTATAAAGGCGACCATAAATTTCTAAATTTTGTTGCACAGAAAGTCGACCAGGCAGTTTGGTGTAGGTGCTTGCAAAGGCAACGTGTTGCATAATTTCACTGCGATGCACGTGTAAGTTCTTGCCAAAATAATTGATGGTGCCCGATGTCGGAGTCAGTAGGTCCAAGAGCATTTTAATGGTTGTAGTTTTGCCAGCACCATTCGGGCCGAGAATGCCAACGACTTGTCCTGTTCCAATTTCAAATGAAATGTTATTAACGGCAACAAAATCTTGATCAGCTGGGCCAATAAAACGGCGTTTGCTGGGGAATATTTTAGTGAGATTATGTACAGAAAGCATGAGTGATCCTTATGGTTTAATTCTATTCCATACTAATAGAAAAAACCTTTCTTGCCAAGCACGATTCGGGGATTATTTTTATAATAAAAAAGTAAAATTTTGATACACCTAATTTTTTTAAATGCAGCATATTTCTGCCACAATGATTTGTGGAATGAGTTATGGCCACCATTATAGTCGATCATAACTTTAGTGATTTCTTAAAATTAGTCTTAACTCTTTCAGAGTGTTATTTTTTCGGCAGGGAAGTTTTTTGCTCCCCTGCCGATTGATTATCTTATTATTTTTTTTATGATGATAGTGCTGCCATTACTGCTGCTGTTGCCGCCGATGATGATGATGATGATGATGATGATGATGCGTTGGACAAAGTGGTATGGCCACCTCTCAGTAATGTTACTTCGATGTTGGCAGCAATATAACGGAAATTAAGGTCAGACTCTTTAAGTGATTTTATCCAAGCTCCGATTGCCGATGCCGATTCTTGTGGCGTGATATTTGCCTGTTTAAGAATAGCACTTTTACTCACGCATTCACCTGCATAAGCGACTAAGGCTTGTGGGGTAGGTTTTGGATACTGTATTACATCAAATCTGCTTGCAAGAGGCTTGTCATTTAATGTCTCATTACTTGCAACGAAAATAAGCATTGGCGGCATTTCTAGGTTAACGCCAGTACCATCCATTCCTTTGCCAAAGTAGGCAGTAGATAACTTAGAGCGATCGCCGTTAAAAATACGTTTTGCAGGACTGATCATTCCTTTATCGTTAAGCCAGGTTGCTTCGTCAACGATAACTATTGATCCGCGTTTGTTTTCTATTAATTGATTACGTAAAACACGTAAAAAAGCACCAGATTTTTCGGGCGAGCCTTCCAATTCATCTGCTCCGGTAACCACAAGGTCTTCAAAGCGAACGCTGCCAGGGATAAGTTCTTCTATCCATGCCGATAATGTTTGTACAAAATGTGTTTTGCCAATGCCACCAGCGCCATGAAGATAGAGATATCGAGGGAGCTGTACAACAGAAGTTGGCGCATGATCGTCCAACAAGGAGTCGATGAATTTTGCAATGTTAATTTTAACTTGCATAAGAGCTTCGGTGCACTCTTTAGTTTCGTAGTTATTAAAAAATGTATCTACGCGTTGATTGAGCTCTTGTTTGATTCCATCAATGCCCATATGGTTTTTAAAATGGACGGGCTGTTTTGGTTTGTACGTAGTAAAACCAAGAGCGAACTCAATAAAATTGGTGTGTGTTTCACGTGAAAACTCATTTTGTCGTGCAGACACAAATGCATTGATAATTTTAGGCCATAACACGCGGGGTATATAACATTTATTTTTAGCAAAATGTTCTTCAAGTTCTTTGAGTTGGTTGTCAGGCCATGATATGAGATGGTGAGCAGATTGAATAGTGCCGCGAAGCAATCTTAGTGTGTCAGAAATTGCAGCAAAAACTGCAAAACTTCCTCCTAATGATTCTGAGCCTAATGCTTTCATTGATAGAGCAGCACCAGTACCTGCAAGGCCCATTTCTGCTAATGCATAGATGGCAGGCCTGGCAAGTGTCATGCGACGCTCCCAGTTCAATCCTTTTAAGCAATCAGCTTCGTATTTTTCTAGGTCTTTTTTAGTTGTTTCTTGTTTGTCTGTGGTTGCCAATGGCATACGTTCATTTGAGGTTATATCGATTGAAATATGACCGATATCAGACGATTCTTCTTCTGCGTCTATTTTGTAAGATGCGCTTCTTGCAATACCTTGTGCTTCTGGAAACACGTTTTTGGAACATCCTAGGGTGTCCATAAGCTGTTTGTGTTTGGTATAGAGTTCTTTTTGGTCAAAAGCACTCCCATATCTTATGTTTTGATAAGGATCCTTGGGTGCAGGAACTTGCATTGCTACAGCCGACTGGGACGCTAGAAGCATAGCGAAAAGGCCTCTTGCCTGTTTAAATAGTTTTTTGATGGTCATTTGAACCTCCATTGATTCTATGTTTTTATTAGATTTTAACCTCTCAATCTCCATTCTACCCTGTTTTGTAAAAATGTCAAATAGAAGTTAAATGTCCCTGTTTTACCCTGTAAATATCTTTAGTGTTCCTGTATGGCTAGTGCCCAAGCTGTTTTAATCTTTCCAATCTCTCAGGTGCAGTTTTTCTGAACATTTCATCAGGAGATAGGTCATTGTATGCTGCATTGGCGAAAAACTTTGATTTTACATGGTAAACCTCAGCCAGCTCTTCATGCACCCAACCACGAGCTAACTTAAGGCTTTCGACGGGCATATCTAAATTGCCACTTTCAGTCAGTGCATCATACTCTTTGACTAGTGTAAGCAACATAATTTCAGCATTATCGAGGCGCTCAAGCAAGCGGAGCGTACGCGCAATGGCCCACTGTGCAATTCTAATATTAGGGGCATACCCTTCTTTTTTGCGGCACTCAAGTGCTTTTTGAAATGCCGACAGCGCTTTCTCAAATTGCTTTTCTTCAAAATAATTCTGTCCTAGGTTATTGGATAACGATCCAATCCAAAGAGCAGCTCGCGAATCCTTTGTGTGTGCAGCAAGGTCGAGTGCGCGTTGATTCCATTGTATTTTTTCTTGTGTCGGTTCGGCGAGGATAGCGATCATGTGAGCAGCATCGATTGTATAAAAGTCGAACTTGTGTTGTGCGCTGAATTCAAATGCTTGCTCAAAATACACTTTTGCTTCTTGGATGTTGTCTGCTTGATGGAACACTCGTCCCCGTTCAAGAAGAATTCTTGCCCGAGCTAGATCATATGCAGGGGTGAGCAACGCTTGTGCATCATCAAGAGTTTTATGGGCAGCGTCGAATTTTTTCTGCAACGCTTGGGCGAGCGCAATTTGGGATAAAATTTGTAAGTAGATCGATTTGTCTTGTAGTGCTTCAGCTTGGCCAAGAAGTTCGTGAAATTTTTTTTCAATTACCTCATGATAGCCAAGGCTCCAAACGTCATTAAAGTTTTCGAGTTTAATGTCAGTATTTGTTTGAGTGGTCATAGTTTCCTTTTTGTTACTGCAAGAAAGGTTAATCGTTAGTATTAAGGGTAGTAGAAGATAGATTTTCATAAAGGCCTTTTTATTTTTTCGATAGAGTTACCTATAAATAGTAGTCAATTCTGTAATCTTTGTCCTTCCAAGTATGGAGCAGTTTTGTTTTTTTAATGTCGCTGCGCGATATCCTTGTTTTTCGACCATCAAACTGTTTTGTTGTTTTTTCTGACAAGATATAGGATTTTAAGCCATTATAAAGTAATGGATGTTGGATTTTTAACCAAAATCCTTTTGAATCATGTTGGATTTTTGACCATGAATTGGATCATGAGGCGCTAGAAAGTCTTTATCTGCCGTATTTTTTAAGTATTAATGTTTCGGCACCTTGGATCCTCGGTATCTTTTCTTTAAACTCTTGACTAAGAAAAGTTAGGCTGCTATCTTTTCTTAACAAAGGAGACTAAGAAAAGATGAAAAAAAATACAAGAGTTGGAAATTACCTTTCCCAAATAATTATTGGTAGTAGTTATAAGGCTTATATGCCACCTTATTTACCACCCGCTCCGCCTCTAGATTTGCAGGCCTTATACCCGTATTTAGAGAAGGCTACTCAGGCTCTTGCGGAACTGAATAGCATTACTCAAACAATCCCCAATACTTCTCTGTTTATCTATATGTATGTGCGTAAAGAGGCGTTGCTTTCTTCACAAATTGAAGGGACACAGAGTTCTTTCTCCGACCTTATCTTATTTGAGCATGACCAAAAACCTTCCGTGTCACTCGATGATGTTGAAGAGGTGTCAAATTATGTGCAAGCCATTAAATATGGTTTAGAGCGCATCAAGGGTGGATTTCCATTATCATTGCGTTTATTGCGAGAAGTCCATGCTATTTTGCTCAAAGGTGTTAGAGGGGCACATAAATACCCGGGAGAGTTTAGACGTACTCAAAATTGGATTGGTGGGACAAGGCCAGGCAATGCTTTGTTTGTGCCGCCACCACCAGAATATTTGGCCGAGCTTTTGGGTAATCTTGAACAATTTTTACATGACGAAGAAACCAATCTGCCAGTTTTGGTCAAAGCTGGTCTTGTGCACGTGCAATTTGAGACCATACATCCATTTTTGGATGGCAATGGAAGGCTTGGCAGGTTATTGATCACCTTGTTGCTTTGTGAAAAAGGCTTATTGCAGGAACCAATCTTATATTTAAGTTTGTATCTTAAGCAGAACCGAACACTGTACTACGATTTATTACAGCAAGTTAGAACGCATGGCACCTGGGAGACGTGGCTCGAGTTCTTCTTAGAGGGTGTTTATACATCGGCCAAACAAGCCTTGTTGACGGCGCGTAACATTAATAAGCTTTTTGATAAAGATATGACAAGCATCCAAACATTAGGACGAGCAAAGTTTTCGTGCATGGAAATTTTTGAGTTCTTAAAAAAATTACCCCAAGTTTCTGTGCCGGTATTGGTTGAAGAGCTTGGTATGAGCGCGCCAACCGCCAGAAGTGCAGTGAACTCTTTAGAGTCTCTTGGTATTCTCAAGGAGATCAGTGGAAGAAAGCGGAACAAAGTCTATGTCTATAAACAGTATCTTGATCTGTTAGAAGAAGGTTCTGAGCCGTTGAAATAATGTGGTATTTTTTGCCCTCGAAGTTTTTTTATTGACTCCAATAAGTAATGCCTGATATAATGGACACTAAAGGGAGATCGTATGATTAAGATTAATAAGACAAAAGAATTTCAGGCCTGGTTTGGTTCATTGACCATTAAAGAACAACTTAAAATTGAATCTCGCTTGGAACGAATCCATAATCTTGAGTACTTTGGCGATGCTAAGGGTTTGGGTAATGGGTTGGCAGAATTGCGATGGACAAATGGGTGGCGGGTTTATTTTGTTAAAGAAAAATCTACAATAATTTTGTTACTTAACGGAGGCAACAAAAATGCACAAAAAAAAGACATCGAAAAAGCAAGAATTCTCATTCAAAAATATGCAAGAAACTAAAATCAGTAAAAAAGGTTTGATACCATGGAATCCAGAAGATGATCTTATGGATCATCAAAAAGTGGGTGCGGCATTGTTAGAATGTCTCATCGATAATGATACCGAAAGCTTTATGGAGATTCTTGATTCATACTTGCGCATCAACCGACTTCAAGTTTCAAAAAATGCAAACATGGCACGATCAACGGTTCAATTAGCGTTGTCAAAGAGTGGTAACCCAACGCTTAAAACACTCGCCAAGATTGTGCATGAGTCATCATTGAAAAGGTAGTAATATTTATTCTTCAATTCTTTTGACAACTACCATTTTTTATGCGGTAATTAATAGGAGCTATCTCTATTATAGTGCTTAAACGAGGTAAGAATCCGTGGAAACATCTACATCAATCATTTTCGTTGTAAAGGCGTAAAGCCCTTTACTATTCTTGTTGCCGATCTCAGGCGATAATTTCTATCCAATTTTTTTATACCGCTATCCATGCAACGCTTGCGCGCGTTAACTGCATTATGCCGGTATTGTTATTCACAGGAGATGCTATGTCTCAACTATTAAGGAGCAGTATATGATGCATAAACCTATCTTACTTAAAAATATTGGTTTTTCTTTTCCCCACAAAATTTGTTTTGAAGATTTTACCGGTCAAATAAATTATGGAAGTAGTATTGCCATTATTGGACGCAACGGGAGCGGCAAATCTACCTTGCTCAATATATTACGAGGAACGGTTGAGCCTACGAGTGGGCAACTGGTAGTTCCGTCGGATGTTGTGTGTGGCTACGTGCCTCAAATTGTTGAAGATTTTGACAATTTGAGTGGTGGTCAACGTTTTAACCAAGCTCTAACAGGTGTGTTGAGTGAAGATCCAAATGTTCTGTTGCTTGATGAACCGACTAACCATTTGGACCAGCACAATCGCACATCGTTGATGCGTATGCTGCGTTCATATCAAGGAACCTTAATTGTGGTAACGCATGATGTCGAGTTGTTACGCACTTGTATTGATACGCTGTGGCACATTGATAATGGTCGTATTCAGGTTTTCTCAGGAAATTATGATGATTATATGCGTGAAATGAATATCAAGCGTGCTGCTATAGAAGAGGAATTAGCCCGATTGAATCGTCAAAAGCAAGGTGTGCACCAGGTATTAATGAAAGAACAAGAACGTGCAGCAAAAAGTAAAGTGCACGGTCAAAAAAAGTATGCTCATGAAAAGATTGCTTTGAGAGCGGCTGAAGGGCGTGGGCAAAAAACGCATAATAAAATGAAAAAATCGATAGCAGATACAAAAGGTGATTTGCTTGAGCAGCTCTCTGAATTGCGTTTGCCCGAAGAAATTGTGCCGACATTTTCGCTCAGTAGTGCAGATGTTACCGGCCGAACTCTTGTTTCAATCGTTGATGGCAGTGTTGGCTATCTTGGGCAAGAACCATTATTGAAGCACATCAGTTTACAAGTTGGTCCTCATGATCGTATTGCTATCATGGGTGCCAATGGTAGCGGAAAATCAACCTTGATGAAAGCTATATTAGGTGATGTGCAGGTTGCAACAGCGGGAGATTGGTACATGCCAAAAGCTCAGGATATTGGTTATCTTGATCAACAGTATCGCACGCTGGATGCCGACAAAACAGTGTTCGAGACTATTCAGGACCTTGTGCCTACGCATTCTCATGCCGAGATTCGTCGGCATTTGAATGACTTTTTATTTCGTAAAAATGAAGAAGTTAATACGCTGGTTGCTAATCTTTCTGGTGGCGAAAAGGCGCGGTTAACATTGGCGCAGATTGCAGCTAAAACACCAAGGCTTCTTATGTTGGATGAAATTACCAACAACCTTGATTTGGAAACACGTGAGCATGTCATTGAAGTGCTTAAAGAATATCCCGGTGCTATGATGGTTATTTCACATGATGAAGATTTTTTAAAAGAAATTGGCGTTACTGATGAATATTATATTGAAAATGGTTCTATGGTGAGGCGATGAATGTGCTATCGACACAATTTAGGAAATATTTTCTCATTTTTGTTCTTATAATAATTATTGCTCTAGGGGTTTTTTACATGACCAATGCATCTATACAATTGCCGGAACCTACTGGATTTTTTAATGTTGGCACAACAACGTATCATTGGATTGATACAAAACGCAAAGAAATGCATGCCGATAATGCAGAGCATCCTTATCGTGAGTTGATGGTGCAGGTTTGGTATCCAGCGCAGCAAAGCACAGGAAAAAAAGCTGACTATATGCCGCCTCGTGTGCATAACTATATTCAGGACATTGTTAAAAAGGCCACCGCTACTACGTGGCAAGGCGTCGGTTATATTACTCAGAATGTTGCTACAAATTCTTACAAAGATGTACCAATAGCTTCTGAAAATAATACCTATCCAGTGATTATTTTTTCTCATGGATTTGCTTCCATAAATTATGTGCATACTTCTTTTTGTGAAGAATTGGCTTCTCATGGTTATATTGTTATTGCTCCAAATCATACGTATATAGCTGATCCAGTAGAATTTGCCGATGGCAGAATTATTGGGCTTGCAGATAGTTTTAAAACAGTACAACCTGGCTCTCAGCAATTTGATAAGGCTATGTATAATGAAATTGATGTGTGGATTGATGATATAAAATTCATTCTTGATGAACTTGAAAAAATCAACAATCATGATGCCAAAAATATTTTGACGCATCGATTGAATGTAAGTGCTATTGGGATGGTTGGTCATTCGTTTGGTGGCATGACGGCTCATCAAGTATGCAGCCTTGATACCCGCATTAAAGCAGGCGTAGATATGGATGGCGCACTCTATGGCAACCTTAATCGCGATGTTTTAATTCCTTTTATGTATATGTATGTCGAGCCTCAGATGCTGAGCAAGCAAGAGCTTGAAATGTGGCATATGCAAGAAGAGGATTATGTAAAATTCATACAAGACATGCGTGCTAATATTACCAAGCTTTCTGCGAGTCTCAAAGGCGATGCATACATTATTAAGTTCATTCAAGGTGATCATATGACCTTTAGCGATTATTTATTGCTCAAGCACGTATCAAAACCGACCATGCTGAACCCGCTACGTGGCATTGAAATTACCCGAGCTCTGCTGGTTGATTTCTTTGATAAGTATCTTAAGGGTGAAACAGCAAAAGTATTGAATGCTGGGATGGTCACGTATCCGGAGATAACTATTGAGCGAAAATAATGCTTGACCCTCACGCAACGTGATACCTTATTCTTGTTGATAAGGAGTAAAAACTATGACTAAAAAAAGTTGGTACGCAAAAGAATTCGGTACGTTGACGGGGGTTTCCGTACGCGCACTTCATCACTACGACACAATTGGTTTACTCAAACCTTCGTTGCGGCTGTCCAATGGCTATCGTGTATACTCCGAGACTGATCTGTTGAAATTACAGCAGATTGTTGCATTAAAGTTTTTCGGCTTAAAGCTTGCCGATATCAAGACGTTGATACTGGGCAAAACAAATACCATCGAACAGCTTGAGCTACACCGCACTTTGTTGAACAAACAAGTGTCAAATTTGCACCGTGCGGCAGACATGCTTGATGCAATAATCACTGATGTGAAAGATACGGGATTAGTTGATTGGCAAAACATTATTAATCTTATAGGGGTATATCACATGACTCAAGATCTTAAAAAAACATCGGCTGGCAAAGTATATAGCGAAGATCAGCTTAAGCAGTTTGCTGAACTCAAAAAACAGCATACGCCTGAGCAAGCAAAAGCCATCGAACAAGAATGGGCGACATTAATTGTAGAGGTTAAAAACAACCTTCATCAAGATCCTCAAGGATCTATTGGTGAAAAATTAGCTCAAACATGGATCAATTTAGTCGATAAGTCTTATGGATCTTATACTGAATTACGGGATGCGACTTGGCTTGCTTACAAGCATAATAAAATTTCTAATGCGCCTTTTGATAAAAAGATTTGGCATTTTATTGAAGCTGCATGCAAAGCGCATAACGTAACACCAAAAGCGTGGTGATAATGAATTATAAAATAATAGCGATAGTTGGAGTTTTTGTAATGAGTACTATTAATGCTGTACAGCTGCCCAAGTCAACCGGGCAGTTTTTGGTTGGCACAACAACGTATCATTGGATTGATACAAAACGTAAAGAAACATTGGGTGATCATCCAAACCGTGAGTTGATGGTGCAAGTATGGTACCCGGCACAAACTACGGGCAAAAAATCTGACTATATGTCGCCAACCTTGCGTGCATACATTGCACGAAATGCTGATTATCCGTATTCATTATTTGAATTCGGGTATACGACTAAGCAAGTGTTGACCAATTCGTTTGAGGATGTGCCAGTGTCTGATGCGAAGTCGCATTATCCTGTGGTGATTTTTTCTCATGGTTTTGGTGCGCCGCGCTATTTATATACATCGTTGCTAGAAGATTTAGCAAGCCGTGGCTATATCGTGGTGGCGCCAAGTCATACCTATGCCTCGGATCCTGTTGAATTTCCAGACGGGCGCATTACGCAAGCTGCCGATGTATTTAGAAAAAATACGGGCGCTTTTAAACGAAACGAAGAAACGCGCGCTGAGGCAATTGCCTTGAGCAAGGTGTGGATTGGCGATATACAGTTTGTTGCAGATATGCTTGAGCAGATTAATCATCAAGATTCAAAGGGGTTACTCACGGGCAAGCTGGACATGCAACATTTAGGACTTTTTGGCCATTCGTTTGGCGGCTTTGTTACAGAACAACTATGCCGCATGGATAAACGATTTAAAGCTGGTGTTGATATCGATGGCGACTTAATTGGTTATGAGTTAGAACAAGGATTTGATACGCCCTTTATGTGCGTGTATGTGGCCGCCGGTATGCCTTCCAAAGAAGAATTGGCTCGTATGGGTATGACCGAAGAAACATTCAGATCTATTGTTGGCGGCATGGAAAACAAAATAAAAACTCTATGCAATGCCATACCCAATGATACGTATCAAGTGAAATGCAAAACAGCACACCACATGACCTTTAGCGATTATTTTTTAATTAATCCTTTTGGCAGTCCAGAAGAACAAGGCAAGGTTATTGACCCGCAACGTGGTGTGGCAATGACTCGTGCATTGCTGGGTGATTTTTTTGATAGATATCTTAAGGGTCAAACGTCTGTTGATTTGCTTGATAATGCAAGTCAGAATATTGAGATTGTGATTAAGGCTTAGTAGTAAAAATACGAAAATAAAAAGCAGAACAATGCGTATCAAATAATTTATCTTAACTGATAGGTTAAGCGTTATTTTTTAAATACACTTTTTATTTTGTAATGGATGTGCTAGAATATACTAAAATTAGTATATAATTGTGAGAGAGTAGTATGGATAAAAAAAGAAATAGGTTGGATTGGGTCGAGTAAGAAGGATCTGGTTTCTTTCTCGGAAGAAGTTCAGGATGATATAGGTTTTGGACTATATCAAGTGCAATTGGGAAGGACTCCGAAAAGCAGTAAGCCACTTAAGGGGTTTGGTGGTTCAGGAGTTCTTGAAATACTGACTGATGATAACGCTGGAACATACCGGGCGGTCTATACAATTAATATGCCCGAAATAGTCTATGTACTGCATGTATTTCAAAAAAAATCTAAGCATGGTATTGAAACACCTAAAAAAGATATGGACCTTGTTCGCAATAGACTTAAGCAAGCACAGGAACTTTATAAGGAAAGATTAAAAAAATGAAAAAGAAAATAGAATATAGTGTGAGTTCTGGTAATGTTTTTGCAGATCTTGGCCTCCCTAACCCAGAAGAAAGGCTTGCCAAAGCTGACCTTGCTTTACAAATTAATGATCTAATCGATCAGAAAAATCTTACCCAAAAAAAGGCTGCGCAACTGCTTGATATAGATCAACCAAAAGTATCAGACCTTGCCAGAGGGCGCTTGGCAGGATTTTCTCTTGAAAGATTGTTTCGTTTTTTAATGATTCTCGGTCAGGATATTACTATTAAGGTGGCGCCTAAAAAGAAAACAAAAAAGAATGCTGAGATGAGTGTTGTTCTGCCAAAACTTAAGAAAAGTCCTGTTATAAAACAGCGTAGTCCGTCTTCTAGTGCTGTTGCGATCCATGCAAAGAAGAGAAAATAAGGATCGAAGATCCCAAAAAAAGCCCTAGAATGCCTGGTTTTTATGTGGTACACTGAGCATAAATAATGCGAGGTTTGCTCTATAATTCTTAGGATATTCATGACACTGTTCTTTTTGCTTATAATGCTATGCGTTGGCAGCATATATGGCGACATACCAACATGCCAAGCCCTACAGTCTTTGCAAGAAGTTTGTGCCCAAGGCGCGATAACGTTTGTCTTGAATGCGCATGCCGACGATCATGCGTCTCTTATCGAAAAAAGCATCACAAAACCATTTGTGCTTGCTGACATCAATTTTGAGTCCGACGTATATTTTTCACCCACAGAATTTGATTACCTGGTCGATTTACGCAAAGGTGACGTGGTCACCGCTCAGCATATCAAAAAGGCTGTCTCATACTTGTTTAAAAAGAATAAGTTCTCCACCATTTCCTTGACCATTAGGTGTTGCGAGCAGGGCAACACCATCAAGATAGGCCTGACCAGTTTTTGGACATTTAAGAAGCTAAAATTCCATGGCATGCTCATTGGCAAGGAATCATACCGTCAATATTATACTATGGAGCCCAACGATCCGTTTGATGAAATTAAGCACCAGCATGCTTTAGAAAAAATGCGCGAGGCTTTGCGACAAGAGGGATATTTTAATGCTGAGGCGGTGAGCCAATTGAAATATGACAATGGTACTAAGCAGATTGTTGCACATGTCACTCTACGCAAGAATGAGCGATTTGGTGTTGCTGATATCAAGAGCGAAATTAAGAGCGATGCTTCAATCAGCGACTGCCAACGAAACGAAGCAGAAGAAATTATTCAGCATCACTTTTTAAAAAAGCTTGATGGTGGTTCTTATAGCAAAAGTTCGATCAACAAGCGGACATGCGCGCTCAAGCGTAAGTTGTCTCAAAAAGGTTTTATTCATGTTGATGTTAATCTGAGTGAGCGCGTTGACTATGAAGAGCATGAGGTTATTCTGTCATTCGTTTTTGATTTGCATCATAAAAAAGAGTTTATCTTTACAGGTAACCAGTTCTTTTCCAGTGAGCGATTATTGGATTCCATTTTAGAATTTGGCCATTCGGCATGGTTCTTGCCGTCTTCAATTCTTTCAGATGAAATTGTGCAGGCATACCAAAAAAAGGGTTTCTGGTATGTGAAAGTGTCTTCATGCGAAGCGCCAGACAATTATATCTTTGAGATTAATGAGGGCGAGCGCGTGTCGGTTAAAGAGGTGAAGGTAAAAAATGCTTTAGGGGAGGATATCACCAAGCAGCTCAAGG
>JAPLIR010000027.1 GCA_026389015.1 Candidatus Dependentiae bacterium
GCAATTAGCATCCGATCTTCCTGCAGGAGTAACGCTGACGGCTGATGGCAAAATGTTGCCGTGGGATGCTGCCTACGCAACCAACTATTATAAAAAGAAGCATTTTAATATCGACGAAACTGAGATCGCAAACTACTTCCCGATGGAAAAAACCATTAAAGGATTGCTTGATATTTACGAACAATTTTTTGGGCTGCGATTTAATGAAGCATCAATTCCACACGTATGGCATGAGGGTGTAAGACTGCTCGAGGTGTACGATGCCGCATCAGACAAACTTTTGGGTTATTTCCTGTTGGATTTGTACCCACGTGATAATAAATATTCCCATGCATGTCATGTGAGCATTGTTCCTTCAATCTATGGTGCGAATAACGAATTACTTCCCGCGTTATCATTAGTCATTGCAAACTTTCCGCAATCAACGGCAACAAAACCATCGCTATTGAAACGCAAAGACGTTACTACGTTCTTTCATGAATTTGGCCATGCATTGCATGCGCTGCTTGGCAGAACACAGATTGCCTCACTTTCTGGTACCAGCGTGAAGCGTGATTTTGTAGAGATGCCATCGCAAATGTTAGAAGAGTGGTTGTGGGATTCAGCGATTTTAAAGCAAGTAAGCGGACACTATCAAACAGGTGCCCCTCTGCCTGATGATCTCATTGAGCGTATTCTTGCTTTGAAGAACTTTAACCCTGCGCGTTTTGTGCAAACCCAGTTATTTTATGCATCACTCTCTCTTGATTATTTTAAAGAAGGCGCTCAAAAAGATACTTTCCAAATTTATAAAGATTTATCGACAAAGATATTAAAACATTCAGCCTTCTCTGATGAAAAACATATGTATGCTGCCTTTGGCCACTTGACTGGCTATGGTGCTAAATATTATGGTTATTTGTGGTCAAAGGTTTTTGCGCTCGATCTTTTTGCAGAAATTAAAAAGCATGGATTACTCAACCCTGAGATTGGCAAAAAATACGTGCACGATGTTATTGGCCGTGGTGGTAGCGATGAGCCTATGGTTTTGCTTGAAGCTTTCTTGGGCAGAGAGCCAAACCAAGAAGCGTTCTTGAAAGATCTAGGATTGGATGAAGTTCAGGAGCTTTCTGTAACCAAGACGAGTGTTATTTAAGAACTTTTAAATTGAGTTGTTCATTAATAAGTATGCATCAGCCTCAGCGGATAGAAGTTATCTGCTGAGGCTGATTTTTTTTATTTTTTCTTAATTTTTTTTACCGATGTTGCCATGAATTTTTTTATAGCATCGGCTATAGTTTTTGTTTCATCGTCAGTTAATAATTTTGAGAGTAATATGTCATATGAAAAGTCTTTTTTTAATGATGGATTTATAAAATAGTTGGCAAGGGCATTGAGGAAGGTGTTATTGGACACTAGGTTGTTGAGTTTGCCGACTGCTTTTATGGTGTCATTGTGATAGAATAAACTTCTATGTTGTATGGTATTCGATTCATCAGTATATACAACGTCAAGTTGATTGCGGTGTACCTTGATAAGGACCTGCCGTTTTGTTTTTTTGCTGGAATCTTCTAAGGTTTTTATATAAAAGTATTTGGGGAATGTGTATTGGACATTTCGCATTGCTTGCAATAGAAGATCAAATGAAGAGGCGGTTTCAAGAAGAGTAATTTTATGAAGATTTACCGTGGGGGTTGCAGATATAAATGCATTAGGCGAATAAGCATCCATTTTTATATGACTTATTGTTGTTGGATAAATCAATACTGTTTTTTCGGTGCTTTTTATAAGAATTGGTGTTTTATCTAATGTATTTTGACGGGCTAATACGTGCGTGATTACTTTTATGTCATCATTGATAGCAACTGCTCTAAACACAGTGGTACCAGGAAACATCACTTGCGGCAGTCCAGCAATTGCCAGAGCTTTATTTTTACCTATCATAATTGAAGGCACATCGGTAATGGGACGTAAAATTTCTTTTAATTGTTGATCGTTAAATCGTGCTTTCTGGGTGCCGTCTTTGTGAGAATATTTATGCAGCGCATCAAAGAATCCCGCTAAGTACACTGATTTTTCAGTTTTTGCGGCATCGGCTAGACACTGTGGCGTTTTACAAGAGAGGCAGTTGTTCAGTAACTTTTTTGTGTGAAATGTTACCAGATCTTCGCCTATAGAGCCCATGCTGATAAAAAAATCTGGTGTTGTATTAGAGAGGGTGACTCCTTGGTTATTAACGATGGTGGCCATGTTAGCTAGTAGTGTATTATAGCCTCCCGCATAACAGCTTATATAATGCAAAAAATTAGTATTGATTGCTTGAATAAAAAATCTCAGTAAAATACCGAATCTAGATAATCCAAGGCCTGCTATTGTTGAATCGCTGTGCCCCTCAGGGCTTAGGGTATTAATTTGATTGGGCAATAAACCTTTATTAATTGCCGTTTCTAAGGTTTTTGAATACATGCCATGGCCAATTAAGTAAATGTTCCACATGCCAGCATCTTCCATATTCTTGTATGCAGTCTTATAGGTAAACATGCTTTGGAGACTTGTAAGATCAATAGTTTTTCTGACGTCTATTGCTTGGTCAGAAGGAGTGAATTCTTCAAGATTTTTAAGGTTAAATCCGAGATCCTCTCTATCCTTTTGTGAGTCATAGGTTTTGGGAATAAAGAGATAAAAACTTTTATCATTAGTTTTGTATATGGTCCAGTCTGTAGCGCACTCTTGTAGGAATTTATTTTTTATTTTTTTTATTGTTTCTTCAGTGGCTGTTAAAAAAAGATTAAAGATGTGGCTTGTGGTTATAACAGGGTATTGTTTTTCACATAGTGCGAGCGTAAAACCTATGGATATTGCCTCTTCTGCGTTGTTTTCTGTTGTATTGAGAAGGATAATAACGTCGTGGAGATGGGGGTTTCTTGTGATATTTTTTTCTGTGTTATTTTTTGTTTCTTCTTCATTTTTTTTTATTATTTTAACTGGTGTTGGTTTTTTTAATAATTGTTTGTTTAGATCTGCTAGTTCTTGCTCGGTTAAAGGAAATGTAGAGATTTTCGATGATTGTTCTATTTCTGGGTTATCTGTAGCCGTAGGTGCTTCTGGAGTTTGTGCAGCATTAATAATCATAGTACATGCTTGTGCTAGTATGAATAAGAATACTATGTTTCTGAATTTCATAAGATTCCTTTTTTTATAATTAAGAGTTCATATGAAGCTAACTACTCTTTCATTCGTTCGTCAATAATAGTGAATTTGATGATATTACCTTCTATACGGCTGCGAATTTTAATGCCCGGCACAAAGGCTTCTTCTTTTAAAATCCAACTGCCCGCCCAATGGTGAAGCGCGAATGTTTCCGGTTTGATTATGTTTTCTATAGTTGATCGATCTTTGGTTTCTTTATCAATGGGATAAAAAAAACTTGCCGGGAACACGATGTCGGTGGTTGTCCCGGTGCTTGCAAGATCTAACACTGCTTGGGTAAAAAGCATGGGTCCTGTTTTTATCACAATGTTTTGTTCGGCACTTTTGTCATTTTTTATGCCATCGATGCAGGTGCGTACTATTGGATGGCCAGAAATTGAGCCAATCAAGCCATTGGGAATAATAATGGGGGCCAGAAACATAGCCATGCCAGGTAACTCAAGGCCAGTATAAAAATCATACGAGTAGTGCAAAACATCAAAAGGTTGTACGCACTCAAAATCGGTGTCGACATAGAGTCCTCCAAAACGATACAGAATTTCGTAGCGGGCAATGTCGGAACGTTCGGCATAGTTTATGGCCGTGTCATAGGCTGCTTGATTTTCTAGGCCCAGAGCGGCAATGTCGGCATCGGTCCATAGTTTATACTCCCAATCTGGGTGGTGCTGTTGCCAGGTGGCTGCAAGATTTTTAAATTTTTCTGGCAATGGTGAGCCCAGCCATATTTGGTGAATTATTTTGGGAATCTTTGGCGTTGCCTGCGGTGCACTATTGGTTGATATATTTTTGTTGTACAGTGCTTGAAAGTGTGTGAGCATATTTTGTGCGGCAGCAGTCTGCGTTCCCTTGATGTAGTAATGGCTGTAGAGTGGATGATTTTTACCCATAGCGGTTTGAAAATCAACAGGGTGATTGGTAATGTCGTTGGCAACACAAAGCGTAGTGGTGATGAATAGGCAGTATGCAAATAGCTTCATTCAAGTTCCTTTATATGTAAGAAAGGGTTTACCGTGTACGATAAACCCTTTCTTATTTTTATTCAATGCATAGCGCGAGAAATAAGATTTTTATTTATGCTCTATTTCCGCTTGCTGTTTTTCAATGGTTTCAGTTTGCTCCGAATGCTTCTTAGCAGCATCTTCCTTTTCCTGTTCTTGAGGGCAAAGTTCGTAGATGCCAGGTAGCACTTGTGCTGTTGAGGCTGATGGTTTTTGCACATTGGTGATTTGTGCCAAGGTGTTAGCCAATTGTGTACTATACACTTTTTGAACTACTTTTTTCTTTTCGATCTCACCTTTTTTATAGATGACTAATGGCACATGGGTGTCATAATTATATGGCGATTCATGTGAAGTACCGGTGGTGTATTTGGTGAGTAATGCATAAGGTTGCAGTTGCACAAACAGCTGGCCGCTTCTACCAGGGTAGCGTTGCATTTTGAAGTTGTTTTCTAGTTCTTGATGCACAGGGTCGAATGGCAACATGTCGAGCTCAGAATAGGTCCAGACATTTTTGACGCCATCTTTGAGCATCAAAAATGCTTTGAGTTCTTTGGTGATATCAGCCATTGCTGCCGTGTTAAGTTCTTTGAGCAATTTTCCATCAAAGTAAAAATGAGGCATTTGAAAGTGAGTGACCAAGCTGCCTATTTGATGTTTTTTGAGAACGACTTCATTCATCTCTTTAATAAGATCTTGGACCGATAATTTGTAGGCAGTCTTAATGCCTTTCTCTTTAAGGATGCCCTGCATTGGCACGACGCCATGGTCGGCCGTGAGCACGAAAAGCACTTTGTTTTTACCGATCTTTTTTTGTGCGTATTGAATGAATTTCTTTAATGCTGCATCAACATGATAGACCATATCGATCGCTTCAAGAGAATCGGGGCCGTATTGATGGGCGATTAAGTCTAAGCTGCTGAGCGATATCCACAACAAGAGCTCATTGTTTTTAGTTAAATTTTTGTCGATACAATCTTGTGCTAATTCGAGGAGAAGGTCGTTGCCCATGGGTGATTTATAAACGGATGTAAACGGATCTTTATTGCTAGGGTCGTGGTTGATGGTACGTGTTTTGCCAATGACACTCTCGTTGTGAGCTGCATAGGCATAGTTATGTGTTTGTGCAAAATCATAATATTTACTGTTTTGCTCGTACATTAAATTCCATTGTGTTGTTGTCAGTTCATTAACCTTTTTTCGTTTATTAAATTCTACAACCCATGAAGGTAGTTGATTGAAGTAAGCTTTGCTGGAGGTAAAAAGCCCGGTTTCATTGTCAAACCAGATTGCTTTGCCAAGCTTGGTTGCCGTGGTGATAGCAGCACGACTTTTGATGGATAAGCTAAATGCCACGTGAGGCGTGTTAGGCTGTGATTGTAATACAAATTGGTCGCTTAGCCCATCGACCATAATGAGTTTGGGTCCTTTGCCGTAATTGTGCATTTCGGTTTCTGATTTAAATACAGCGGCTGTTGTTGCATCGTCATCATCAGGCGCTATTTCTTTGCCTGAGACATCAAACCAAGAATTGGCAATAATGCCGTGATCTTTTGGCAACACGCCCGTGTTTAATGCGGTGTGGCCAACTGCTGTTTCAGGCATTGCATGCGGATGGTGGGCGTTTTCGTATACAACGCCATTGTCGAGCAAGAATCTGATGCCGCCAGTGAGGAATGGTTTTAATTTATAGAGGTAATGATAAGCAAATTGATCGATAACAAAGACAATGGTGGCATGTGGTTTTTCTATGCATAATGCCGGGGCGCTGACAGTTAATAGCAGAAGAAGGGTGATGCGATTAAAAAAAAAGTGATTTGTGTGTGTCATTTGTAACTCCATGATTTAAGATGTTTTTTATTATGACAAACGTAATAAATATACGGGAAGTAAAGCAATGGTTTGGGACAGGGATCAAATACCTTTGATTTTTACAAACAAAACTAGCTTATTTTTTTCAGTGACCCTACGCTAACTAATAAAATAAATAACCCTCAAGATATATTGATGTGCAATGGAAAAAAACAAAGGCATTGTCCTCAAAACCTATTTGCCCCAAAAGTGCAAGATCGTTGTGCTTGATAATGAAATAGGCAAAATTGTCGTGGTGCCTAATCGCCAAGACATTAGCTACGGCGCATGCATTATGTATTCAATTCGAGAGCAGCATAATTGCTCTTTTATCTATGATATTGAGTTGATCGATAGCCCTTTGTGTTTGGGCAAAGATGATATTTTATTTGTTCATCATATTCTTGAATTATGTTACTATTTTATTCCAGCGCAAAGCAGTGTTTCGCCATTATTCAACTTACTCATATTGCTGTATGAATCACGACATGTGTTTGAAGATAGTGTTGTTAAAAAACTTTTTTTATTTAAATTTTTTACAACATTAGGCTTTTACCCAGAAGGTCAAAGATTTCAAACACCGTATTTTCATATTTTAGCATCAACATCTATTGACAATCTCATTGGTCTGACCATAGATTTAAAGGTCGAACAAGAATTGGATTTTTGGCTATTGCACTGTATATCGCTTCATCCATGTATTAATAATTTTAAAACCGTCAGTTTTTTACACAATAATAGGGCAGTATGAAATTTTTTATAAAACTAATCCTCAGTAGCGTATGGTTGATAGGTTCATTGAATGGGGCAAGCATTATTGATGCAGCCAGTCAAAAAATACCAAATGCCAGTGCGATATTCAAAAGTGTTGCAGAAGAAAAGCTGAGCAACTCACCAAGTTGACGCAGGAACAAGCGGCGCTTGAAGCACAAAAAGATGTAGCATTTAAAAATATAGCAGTAGCGCTTGAAGAAAATAAAAATAAACGTACTGCTGTAGAACAAGCCTTAGAGAAAGACACTCAAGATGAGTTTTTGCTCAAAAAATTATCATTGTTAACCGAGACAAATGACACCTTGCGCGACCTTGAGCGCGTATGGAATGGTCTTTTGAAAATAGTAGCTGATCACAAAATTTTATTTTTTTGAAGATCTTGAAGATATTCATCAAAAAATGACCAATCAACAAAAGTTTGTTGAGCAGCTGAAAAAGCGCAAAGAGAGCGCGCTTAAAGAACAAAAGAATTTTGCACAAATAGCTGAAAAAGCAGCTGAAGAGTATAAAGATAAAAAAGCTCAACAGGATGAATTTGGTAAAACATCTGCAGATGCAACAGCAGCGGCTGTTCCTTTTGGTTTTACGGTACCGCAACGGATAGAGCTTATTACCTTAAAAAGTGCTTTATTAAAGTACAGAAAAGATTTGGCCGATTTACAGCTTAAAGACAAGCAACAAGAAGTTTCGCTTACGGATGACGAAGTGTTTGTTGAGTCAGTACATTTGGAAGTGTTACAAGAACAGCAGTGTGGCATAAAATCATCCATTGTGGTGACGTGTGAGCAAATAGACGCGGCATCACAGGAACTAGAAAAAAAGAAGCAAGCATTCTCATCGCTTAAAGCAAAATATAATGATGAGATTACTAAAATTCGCAAGATACGCGAAGAAGAAAGCGAGAGGCTTAAGACTCTGAGCGAGCGTTACAGTATTCCGCTTGGCAATGAACTGAATACCTTCAGCTTAGAACCTAAAAAGACGGTTGATCTTTATCGAGGATTTACCGAAGTTGCGGCACTCAATACTCATGTTCAGCTTCTCAACGAGCGTGAAACCTATTTTGTTGCACTGATTGCCTTGGAACAAGAGAAGATTAACTATGTTGAAGACATGGCAATGGTCAAGGAGACTTACCATAAAATAGCGTTGCGTAAGTTTGCATCGGAAGATGTTATCGACCAAGAAATTAAAAAATATCTTGAGCGACGAACGGCAAACGAAGCTTTGCTCAAAAGTTATAAGGCAAAGAAAGAAGAGCTTGAAGGTGCGCTCGCCAAAATTCAAAATGAAGTGCTTGAGAACCTTAAAAAAAGAAAAGCTGATATTCAACAGCAAAAGGATGATTTATTCAAAGGGCGCATGAGCCATTATGCAGCTTGTTTGAGTTATCTAGATAAAGCCGAAGAAGACCTCACCTTGCAGATGGATGTGATAGGAAGTATCGGCAAGACCTATGGTGAGATTGTTAATGTTCTGGATAAAATCATTGGTCACAGTAAGTTTATTTTCTCTGAATTAGAATCGATTACTATTTGGTATCGCCCAGAATATGCAATCACCTGGAAGGGGATTGCCAACATAGGTGCCGATATTAAAATGTTCTTGATTGATGTTAAGAATTATTTTGTGCATTTCGATGTTAAATATTTTGTTGTGCAGTTCAAAGACTTATTTAAAAAGCCCTTAGCATTACTTTTGTCATTATGTTTGATAGCAGCAATATTCAGTGGTTTATTACTGGTGCGTCGTTATGGTATTTTTATAGTGGTATTGTTGCATCATTTGAGTGAGCGTTGTCATTGGTTTGTGCGTTGTGTACTCCAGGTGGTTGCTCTTGGGCTTGGATTTGTTTCGCAACATGCTATCGGTATGGCTGTTTGGATAGTTGGTTTTATATTTATTGGTCATCATACGGTCTCCGACCCTTACCTTGGTATCTTGTTTTATCTTCTTTCTATTGCTTATCTCTTGTATCTTTCTTTCAGATTCTTTAGTTATCTGCCGGTCTTTAATGAGCGTTATGGCTATTGCTTAATGAACCGTGATTCTGCATGGCGCTTTACGATGGTGCTTGCGTTCTTGGTTAACGTAACCATTGTCTTGATGTGTTTTAGACAAGCTTTTATGTTGGCACAATTTTCAAAGTCTGAGTTGCCAACTATATTACTTGCTATCAATGTTATTTTATTCCAAATCTCATTGCTCTGTCTGATAACCAAAGAGCAAGTACTGAGCTTGATACCAACATATACAGATATGGGCGAACGTATTTATAAGTTGATAGATAGGCATTATTATATTCTTGCGCTGGCAATCGCAGGAATCATTATCATGAGTAATCCCTATATAGGGTATGGTCGCTTGGTAATGTACATCACCTTGGGTTTATTATATTCATTGGTATTGATCAAGGTTTTACATTGGAGTCATTCAATGATAAAACAGGTAGCTTCGTCTACTTTTTTTATCACACAAGATGACGTGGTGCGTGAGCGTTTTGCTTATGCAAAAACATGGTTTGGCGTTGTCATTATTTGCTCGTTTTTATTCTTTATGTTGATTGGCATTTTAGTGGGTGCCAAAATTTGGGGCTTGCCTATCACGGTGAGTGATGTTATGCGCTGGTTTAATCAACCATTGCTTGGTATTGGCAAGGGTGGTTCTAATCCGCTCACCTTAATCACGCTGGCGACTATTATGTTGTTTATTGTTGCGGGTTTTGTTTTATCATTTGTTTTTAATCGATTTGTTCTTGAAAAGATCTTTGATTTGATGCTTGTCGATTCAGGTGTGCAGAGTGCTATTACGAATCTAACACGCTATCTTTTTGTTGCCGTTGCGATTTTGCTTGGGCTGCAAAGCACAGGATACGGCGGGCTTATTACGTACATGTATGTGCTCATTTTGGGTATAGGGTATTTGATTCAAAATCCATTAAACGATTTAGTTGCGTACTTCATCATCTTGATGCAGCGGCCGATTAAAATTGGTGATTACATTCAGATTGACGAAAATGTGATGGGCGTAGTACGAAAAATTACGCCAAAATCAGTGACCCTACGTAAAAAAAATAGCACGACTATTGTGGTGCCTAATGCGCAGATTATCAATAAAGCAATTGTTAACTGGAACTATTCTCGTAACTTTACGGCTTTTAACGATATCATGCTCATTGTCAGCTACAATGAAGATCCTTCAAAAGTTAAGGATCTGTTGTTAGCGGCCATTGATGCGCATCCTAATATCTTGAAAAATCCAAAGCCGGTGATTCGTCTTGAAAACTTCCGCGACAACGGTTTTGAATTTTTAGTGCGTGGCTATTTGAGTTCAGATTATACGATGCAGCAATGGGAAATTGCCAGTGATGTGCGTTTGAGTATCGTGAAAATATTGCGAGAAAATAATATTGAGATTGCGGTTCCAATGCCGGTAATCGTGACGCCTATTCGTAATGGATCAAAAGAAAAAGAACTATTGGGATAAGTAGAAAATAAGGCAAAAAATCAGGGCAACATACAACATGTTGCCCTGATTTAGTTTAAAGCTATTTCTTTGGTGTATTATTATTATTATTATTATTATCTTGTTTATTCATCAGTTCCATGACTCTTGTGTGCACTTCTAATTTAATTAAGCCGACAACAATCATATAAATTGCGCCAATGATAACAAGAACGTGGAGGTATTTTTCAAGTACACCCAAGGTGTTCAAGAGTAATACGATACCTGTTGCTACTAATAGAATACCTTTGTTTCTGTCAGATAAGCCGTTAAATAAATTGAACATTACAATCTCCTTTATTATTATGCTTTTTTATAAGCATGGATGGGTTATAGATTATTATCCATTCCAGATTAAAGAGGTAGTGCAACTTTTGTCTAGAGTTTGTAAATGGTGTTCTATGCAACACTCAGAAATTGTGCCGAAAGATGCGTGTTAATGAGTGGGTTTTGCAGTTCTGAAATAGTAGAACAACAAGCTGCAGCTGGATCTCCCGAGGCATTGAGCATTCCTGCCCAATATTCATTGCCGGGATATGAGTTGCCATCCCACGCATAGTTAGCAATGAGTAACTTGTCCTTATTTTTGCCAATTAAAGGGTCGGCTGGATTTCTCTTGGAAAAATGCAGCGTAATGTTTTTATATTTTTGACCATCTTTAGCGCCTCCGCAAGTCTGTGTCGTGGCGGGAAACCAACTAAAATCAATGTCTGCAATAGAAGATAAGTCGTTTTGATCTATGATCTCAGCATATACTTCAAGCATCAGTTGTGCTTGTATCTCTTGGTTGACTGCCCATACACCAATGCCGAGCCCAACGTTATGCACATATGTTTTTTTGTTTTGTTCTGTTCCGCGTTTGTGTGCATCACGTAAAAATGGTTCGATGACTAAGCGCATGCGCTTTTTATATACTTCGTTGTTGAGGTAACGGTTAGAACCAATGTTACTGTATCGTCCGGTTGCATCATTGCGTGCTTGGTTAAAGGTGGGAAAATCTACACCATAGAAATCTGCCCATAGAGAAAGTAATGGATTGTTGTTGTTGCCTGATCCATAACCTTTTGCCGTGGTATTTTGCTCTTGTGTTATAAGCATGTGCTGATATTCCATTAAGCCGGGTTTTTCAAATCGTGCTCCAACGAGTCCAACATAGACACCTTCTTCTTGATAAGTTCCAGCTTTGTCTCGTACCGATTTGTTGTTGCGATCTCCATTATTGATAAAGTAGGTTGGCACAGAAACGCCGATTAGAGAAGCGATTTGCATTTCGTCATATGAAATATAATTTTTGAGAATTAATGGTGATTTTTCTCTGGCTGTGCCAATAGTTTCAAATGCGCCAGAGCCTTGTGTTTTGCCATCTCTGAGGAGATAACTATCGCTTGACGTCATAAACATTAATGGTCGTTGGGTCAAAAGTCGATCGATAAATTCTAGTTGCGTCATATCTTTATACAGCGCTTGTTCGGCAGGACTTCCCTGGGTTTTTTTGTGGAGCATGAACTCATTGATAAGCTGCAAAACTGAACCATGCATTATTGGGTAGGTATTGCGTGCATATTCAGCTATTTTTGCCTGTTTGGTTTGGTCGTTGCCTGCGATGACAGCAATTCTATTGTTGTTAGTGGGAAACTTGCCACCAAGAAAATTGCCATTTTGTGCAAATGTTTGTGACCGTTGAACTAAATCATTAAAGGTTTGTTGATGTGTTTCTTCTTTTTTTATAGTCAATGCTGTGGCAGTTAAGCTCAACATAAGAAAAATTGAAAGGGCTTTTGAACTTTTCATGAGTTTCTCCATTATGGTTGAAAATTGTTACTAATAGGATAAGGCTTGTTTAAAGCGCTTGTTCTTATCTCATTACCAGTGTGCACTATCCACATTGTTTTGCAAAAGCATAGCCAATGAGTTGATTGGAATGGAGTTGGGGCGGCATTTAGGATTATTGGTCCGAAAAGCCACTTAAAGGCCATTCTTTGGAGAAATCAAGATGGGGGTCAATCAGTGGCTTATGGTTCACCAAAAAGTGGACGCCCGTGATTTTGATGCCATTTTCGCGAATTGTTTTGAGTAACCCTTCAATCAATAGCCATTTGTTGTGTAGGGTTGCTTCTTTGGAGAATGGATAGCGATCAAACGACACATAAGCCATATCCTGGCTGCCAAGGAGCACTGCTTGTAGCGACACCTTTTTAGTCATCAGTGCTTCTTCATTTAGTAACGTCAGCCAACTATTGATTAAATACTGCAGGTTTTCTGCCTTGTTGTCAGACCAGATAAGTTCAATGGTTTCATGATGCCATGCAGCATTACGCCAAAAATAAAGGGTGACCTTTTTCTTGGCAATGGCCGTTTGGGCTTGCTCTTGGAGTGCTACGTGGTCGGCCGTTGGTGTAGAACGAATAATAATCCATTCTTGGTGCAGTGCATAAAGCAGTGCGCCTACAACAGCACAGATTAATGATAGAGCAATGAGTGAATTTTTTTTCATGCTTGTACCATCGTAATAATTTTCTTGAGACTTTCTGCAATAGGGTCGACATAGGTTGTCCAGGTATCTTTATCTTTCAGGCCAGCTTCAAACATAATGGCAGGCGCTTTAATGCCAATGAGTGGTTTGCAGGGCAGCTTGTACATTCCTGCACATGTAAATTGTCGCTTATATTCTTCTGCATGTAATGTTTGTTGGATGATGGTGCCATGCGTGCGCGTGAGGCCATAGTTAAACAAATGGGCTTGATCGTAACTGCAAAAAGCTGTATCAAATTTCTTGGTAATAAAGTCATCGTTATAGGAGAAGTTATAGAGATAGATCGTTGGTTGTGTTGCGTGTTCGGCATAAAAGTGAATGCTTAAATAGAGGTCAACATTAAGACGGTTGGCAAAGTGCGCATTTTGTAATGGCTGCACTGTTTGACCAGGATCGCGGCTGAGGACAACACGCACATTGGTGTTTTGTTCTTCCACTACTTGTTTTAATTTTTCTGCGTACTGCAACGTCAACGTGCGTTCTAGCGCATCGTCAATAGTTCTGCCTGTTTGTTGTGCGTCGCCAGCTGGGTCAAGCATAATGGTGACCACGCGTTTTGGCTTCACGGGTGATGAGAAGAAGAAGGGGAACATGGGCGTACTTGTGATTGCAAGTATAGCGCCGAGTAAGATGCGATATTTTTTAGTTAGCGACATTGTAAATCAGTAGTTAAAAATTGTTGTAGGAATGTTTGACGGACAGTGCCTTTATTATTTTTAATAGCCATGGCAATAGCTCGTGTTTGGCCAATAAAGATGCAGATTTTTTTAGCACGAGTTATGGCGGTATAAATTAAGTTTCGTTGTAATAGCGTGAAGTGTTGCATGAATATAGGGATAATAGCAACAGCATATTCAGACCCTTGGCTTTTGTGAATCGAGATAGCGTAGGCAAGTACGAGTTCATCTAATTCAGAAAATTCATAATCAACAATGGTTTCATCATATTTGACCAAGAGCATACGGTCTTCGGTATTAATGTCATCGATAAAGCCAATGTCACCATTAAAAACATGTTTGTCGTAGTTGTTACGCAGTTGCATGACGCGGTCACCAATTTTAAAAGTAGTGCCATGATTCATGACTTGTTTTTCGCTGGTTGTTTTATTCAGCACAGCTTGCAAATGATGGTTCAGATTTTGTGTGCCAACAACGCCGCGGTTCATGGGTACCAGCACCATTGCGTCATTAGGATGAATGCCAAATTGGGCTAATTTTTGTGTAAAGATAACATCTAAATGTTCCGCTACCTTTTCGGGCAGATCTTCCTTAATAAAAAAGAAGTCGCGCTTTGCATCGGGCAATGATGTTACCGGAAATTCACCCGTATTGATACGGTGGGCGTTGACAATAATTAAACTGTCTTGCGCTTGGCGGAAAATTTCTTTGAGACGTATGCTGGTGATTTTACCGCTTGCTATGCAATCATTCAAGAAGTTCCCGGCACCAACGGAAGGTAGTTGGTCCACGTCACCAATCAATACCAAATGTGCATTGAGAGGGATTGCCTTGAGTACTGCATAGGCTAAAAATATATCAATCATCGACGCTTCATCGATAATCAAATAATCGAGCGCTAACGCATTTTGTTCGTTTTTCAAAAAGCCCATGGTAGCAAAATCAAACTCAAGAAGACGATGCAAGGTTGTTGCCTTGCGGTGGGTGCTTTCGGTAATACGCTTTGCAGCACGTCCTGTTGGTGCAGCAAGACGATAGGTCAATTGTGCACTGTCCAGCACGTGGAGTAATTTTTTAATAATAGTTGTTTTTCCGGTTCCGGGTCCACCAGTGATCACGGTCACTTTGTTTTGCAAGCAAGCCAAAATACCACGTTGTTGATCTTCATTGAGGGCGAGGTCGCGCTCATGGCTTGGCATGCGCAACGAAGCATAAATAGCATCAAGGTCGAAGGGATGGTTGCTCGGATAGTCACAGAGCTTTTGTAATTTTTGTGCTACACCTTTTTCAGAAAAATAGTATTGAGTGAGCGTTACAAAATGTTCATCTTCATATGATATCAGTTTTATCTTATCGCTATTGTACAGTTCGTGGAGCGCATTCTTAATAGTGTGGGCTGTTTCTTCTAATTGTAGTTCGAGTAACTCGCAGGTGATATCTTTGAGTTTGTTGAGTTCAAGATACAAGTGGCCATTGTTGAGTGTTGTCGTGATAGCAAAAAGAATGCCAGCTTTGATACGCTTGATTGAATGGGGTTCAAAGCCCATGTTTTGCGCTATCTGATCAGCGATTTTAAAGCCTATACCCCAAATATCTTCAGCCAATCGGTAGGGATTTTCGTTTAGAATCGCAATGGATCCTTGGCCATATTTTTTATAAATTTTCACTGCATACGCTGGCGAGATGCCTTTGTCTTGCAAGAAAACCATGACGGTGGAGATTTCTTTTTGGTCCTGCCATGCCTTGGTAATAACATCAAGTCGTTTTTCGCCAATGCCATCAACTTCGCGCAAACGTTGTGGATGTTTGTCGATAACATCAAGAACTTCTGTGCCAAAGTAATTGACCAGTTTTTCTGCATAGCTTGGGCCAATGCCTTTAATCATCCCTGAGCCAAGGTATTTTTTTAGACCAACAACATTAGTTGGTGCAGAGGTTGTGCAGGAGCTTGCTTCAAATTGTTTACCAAACTTGGGGTGCATGACCCATGCGCCCTGCATGTTGACTTGCTCGCCTGGTTGGATGGAATTTAAGTAGCCGCGCACCAGCGTTGAATTGTTTTTATTGATTTGTACAACAAAAACAGCAAAACCATTTTCTGGGCTTTGAAACACAATCCGTTCTACGGTGCCGGTAATATTCTCTGTTGGATTTTGGTTCATAACTGGTGCGCAGGCTTTGTAAGGTTATAGGGCGTGATTAAGGTGTTGTTCATCCATCAATTTTTTAAATTGTGCCCATGCTTTTGGACAGCTACGCATAAGGTCTTCAAGGAAGTGCGTCAAATCGGTACAGAATTGGTCGAATGTTTTGAATGAGTTGATTTGCTCATTAAAAAATTGCATATCATTATTTTCGTCTGTATCAGCCCATTTGAGCAACAAACAATCTTGCCTGTTACGTTTGGTGCATGATTCAGTAATAAGGATAAGCATTTGATCTTTTGCGCCGCGTGCATTTTTGGTGAAAGGAGACACTTTGCCTTCAAAATCTTTTTTTGCTTGTTTTAAGCATACGCCGAATTCTTTTTTAAGTCTGTTGTATGAAGCTTCAAGATCTTCCAATACTTGGCGATTGTTGACGCTATTTTTTGTATAGGTTGTTTCTTTTTGATAAAATTCTGCTTCATATTCACTTTCTAATGCCGCTAAGGTGCGCACTGAATGGAATTCGCCATCAAAAAGATAAAGGCCTTTTAATTCTTTCTTTTTGGTTACTTCACCAAACTGAATTTTTTTAATTTCTCGACGAACTTGGAGCATGAGCTTAATGGTTTTAGCGTTAACGCCGAGTGAAAAGCCGTCAATGAAATCAATAATGGGCGATACAAGAATTATTTCGTGATGCTCTTGAGGTTTTGTAGCTTGAGCACATGGGGTATACAGCGATCCACAGATTGTCAGTGATAGTATTAGCTTTTTCATAAAAAGACTCCTTAACTTAATTGATATGGTTCGTTATTAAAAATTCATTTCTACATTAACTGAGGCGGTATAATCTTTACCAATGCCTCTTGTTATGACTGCGTAATCACCATTAAAAGATACAATCCATTCGTGTGATTCTCGTGTTGCTTTGAATAACAATGATGCCAAAATTTTTGCCTGTATGGCAAGTGGTAGGACAGCGTTGTTAACGCCAAAATCTTTGCAGTCATAGTCGCAGGTGTGTATGTTGCTCAGCTTTTCATGGCCTTGTGTCCATACATCGCCGCCAATATCAAAACCCATATGTTCGCTATCAAAATTCAATGAACTAATCCAGTGGAAAATGAATCCTGGACTAACCAGTGTTTTGAAGGAGAATGGATAGAATCTATTCACAAATTGTGTGTTTAAGAATTCAAGATTTTCAAAAGAGGTCTTTGGATCAGTGCTATTAAAGTCTCTTGCATTGAATGCTGCCAGGTTTACTTCTTGTATAAAGAATCGGCGTTCATGTGCAGGGCAAAGATATTCAACAGAGGCTTTGTTGTAGAGGTAGAAGCTTTCGGCCCATGATGATTTGTGAATAATACTGCTGAGTTTATTTTCCAGCGTGAACGATCCCCCCAAGCCAATATGTCCTCCATTGCCAAGGCCGGTTTCTAATACGCAAGCTCCCAATTGGTCAAGGGCTCCTATAGAAAAATCTTGGAGAAGTTTTGTTGCTTGATCTTTAATGTCTTGGGGTGTGAGTGAAGCATTCTGGCTGAGCTCAAAAAGCTTTTTAAAGTCAAAGTTAGGACGCGGTGCACATTTATCAAATTCTGTTCCTTGAATGCCCTTCACCATGGCAACGGCGGTTGGTAGGGTGAATTGCGCGGCACAATGAAGAGTGTGGCAGTGGCGGTCTAAGAGCTTAAAATCAACCTCGATTCTTGTGTCGCCAAAACCGAGCTTATCACTAATTAAGTGGTGTTTTTGAAATTTTTGTTGTTCGTTTGCAGTCAGCGCACCTAACTCTGTTTCTATGTCTTGGCGCTCTCCATCGGTCAAAAAGTAGTTGTGTTCATCATAGTAGAGTGGTGTCATGAATCGTACATACATAGATTCATACTGACGCATGCCATGCACCATAAAACCTATGCGGCGTTCCTGCGCGGTGCTGTTTTTAAAGAGTGGTAAAATTTTCAGAGGATCTACAGCAAAGTGGGGGAATAATGGCTTAATGAGGTTAATCGAATTGGTGATTTTTTCGATGAGAGTTGGGCTGGTAATAGCAAGGTATGAGCAGAAGGCATCGCTTCCGCTGGTGAAATATGTTCTGGTTGTCTGATTATAAAAAAGATATATGCCAACGGTCCATTTATTATTGCAATATGCTTGT
The DNA here is from genome assembly GCA_026389015.1 of Candidatus Dependentiae bacterium. Classification (NCBI taxonomy): domain Bacteria; species Candidatus Babelota bacterium. The sequence goes on from JAPLIR010000027.1 coordinate 17,835, forward strand.
TGTGGTCCCATCATGGCGTAATCTAAAAGACTGCGTTTGTTGAGTGGATTGGTGTGTAGATAGATGTTCTCTTTCAAGAGCTCAATACCACCAAATGTTTCTAGTGCATCAATAATTTCATGCGGCGTGGCTCGTGTTACGCTACTGTCGATTACTACTTGATCCAATGAGCCATCGACATCCATATCATCAAAATCAAAATCAAAGCTATCAATGTTCTGTGTGTCGGCATGGGTGTACTGAGGTATAATAATGCTGAGTAAGGCATACAATGCGTAATAGCGTATCTGTTTCATAATGGGTTGGCATCTTTCTTTTACAAAGTTTATATGTTACTTCATTAATCAATTAAGGTAGTAGTTAAAAATCATGGTAGAACTTGTAGTGTCGATATCTCTTTTTTTATATTCTTAGTCATTCTAGCGGATTTTATTACATATGACAAAATTTGAGGTTTTAAGGGCTTTTTGGACCTAAGAAAGGGTTTACTTTCAAACTTCTTGTAAAAATTAATCAAAGTAGTTACGATACTAAAATAACACTCTAGAATAGAGTGGGAATATAAGGCATTAAAGTCATTGTACGGTTAAATCAGATAGATTAATTCTTGTCATAGAAAGGTTGCACATGGAAGATCAGGTTTATGCTAAAGTAGCAGCGTATATGGGTGCAGCTTTAGTTATGGGTATTGGTTCTATTGGGCCTGCATTAGGACAAGGTCTTATTGGCATGAAGGCATGTGAAAATATCGGTAAATATCCAGAAAGTTCTGGCAAAATCAGTCAGACTATGATGATTGCAATGGGCCTTGTAGAAACATCGGCTATTTATGCATTGTTGATTGCCCTTTTACTTATTTTTAAATTTTAATATAACGGCGCAACTATTTTTGGATGTCATTGCCTGGTAATAATGCCTTATGAATCTTAATTTTACTCTTATCCTTCAACTCTTTAACTTTCTCTGCGTATATGTATTGCTCCGCAGATTCCTGCTGAATCCAGTCGTTGCGATTATTAAGGAAGATCGTTCATATCAGGAAGATTTATATGCGCAAGTCAGGGCTATGCAATCTTTGATTGTAGATCGTCATCAAGAAAAAGCGCTTGCATGGCACAATTTTGTACAAGCATGTGCTCGTACTATGCCAACGATTGATCAAATTGAATGTGCCGAGGTTAAAGGGGCAGCTCCTGAACTTAAAGTGATCGTACTTGATGATGCTAGAGTTCAAGAGTTAGAAAAAGAATTAAGTGCCGCCATAATCAAAAGGGTAGAGCATGTTAGGATCTGACTTAATCAGTATTTTTTTTAGACTTCTTAATTTTATCATTCTTATTGTTGCAGGCGTCTATCTCTTTAAGCGTTATGCTGTAGGAGCTATTCAAAATCTGATTATAGAACGGCAACAAAAAATTGACGACACCAAGCAGGAAATAGTTTTACTCAAAAGGCAAGAGCTTCGTTGTGAACAAGAACTTGTTGATCAACAGGTTGCCTACCAAGAACTGGGAAAGAAAGTAGAGCAATGGCATCAACAGGTTGCCGCTGTTGCTCGCGAATCGGAGAAGCAAACTTTGGCATTGAACCGTGCATTACAACACGTGAGTGTCGTGCAAAATCAATATATGGTTGCACGGCAAGTAAAGCGACTCGTGTTGCCTCAGGCTCTATCAGATGCTCGTCTTGTAATGATCAAGGAATTTGCTGCCCCAGAAAAAGGTGAACTGTTTGTTGCACAGATTATCAAGCACGTGGAGCGTCGATGATAAAAGCCGCAGAATATACCGTATCAAAAAGATACGCAACTGCTTTTTTGAATGTCTTTGGCGATTCAATTTCGTATGCCGATATGCAGAATGTGTGCGCTGCGTCAGAATTTTTTTATCAGCATAAGAATCTATTATTTTTTTTGACATGGCCAGTGATTGATACGGGGCTAAAAGTTCGGGCTCTCAATGAAGCATTACAAAAGTTTTCATTAGGTAAGCCTTTTGATCGTTTGATCGATCTTCTAGCGACACATAAAAGAACCTATCTTATTCATGCAACATTAAAAGCATTGTGTGCGCTTTACAAGCAACGAAACCGCATTATGGATGTAGCTATTACGAGTTCAAATACATTGCGTGAACAAGACCTGAAAGCCCTGCAAGAGTTTCTTGTCAACATTACGGGGCAGAGTATTATATATACGTATAAGATTGATAAAAATTTGATAGCCGGTATTCGTCTGCAAAGTGACACGGTATTGTGGGAATATTCGATTCGTAAACATCTTGCACATATGAAGTTGCCGCTTATTCGTTAGGATTACTATGGATATTAAAAGTATAGATCTTGTCGCGTTGTTTGAAAAAACATTGAGCGATTTGCCGCAAGAAAAATTACAAGAAATTGGTATTGTTGTTCAAGTGGGCGATGGTATTTGTAAGGTCCATGGACTAGACAATGCTGTGTATGGTGAGCTCATAGACTTTGAGGGTGGTAATCAAGGAATCATTTTTAATCTTGATGAAGACGCCGTTTCTATTTTTCTTTTGCATGCCACTATTCCGGTAGCAGAGTTGGAAACAGCTCGCAGAACCGGGGGTGTATTCAAAACAGCAACAGGAATGGGCTTGCTTGGCCGCGTGATGAGCGCGACAGGAAAACCACTTGATGGCTTGGGAGAAATTCATGCAACGGAATATCGTGCTATTGAAGCGAGCATTCCTGGCATCATTGAACGAAGCCCCATTAATGAATCACTCGAAACAGGTATTATGGCCATTGATGCCTTGGTACCAATCGGTAAGGGTCAGCGTGAGTTGATTATTGGTAACAGAAGTACCGGTAAAACATCTGTGATCATCGACACTATTTTGCATCAAAAAGGCAAGAATGTTTTCTGTATTTATGTTGCCATAGGGCAACGTCAAGCAAATTTGGCACGCATCGTGCGTTTGCTACAAGAGAATGATGCGCTTTCGTATACCGTCATTGTGACTGCTGATGCGGGTGAAGCAGTACTTAATCAATATTTGGCACCTTATGTTGGTTGCACCATCGCTGAATATTTCCGCGATCAAGGACATCATGCGTTAATTGTTTATGACGATTTGAGTAATCATGCTATCGCTTTCCGAGAAATGTCATTGTTAATGCGTAGAGCTCCTGGCCGTGAGGCTTATCCGGGTGATGTTTTCTATTTACATTCTCGTTTACTCGAACGTGCAGGCAAGTTAATGAACGGTGGTTCAATAACCGCATTACCCATTGTACAAATTCAGAGTGACGACATCACTGCCTATATTCCTACCAACCTTATTTCCATCACCGATGGCCAAATATTTTTAGACACCAAGCTCTTCAATCAGGGCAAGCGCCCAGCGGTTAACGTTGAGCTTTCTGTATCTCGTGTTGGTGGTGCTGCTCAAACAAATGCTATTAAAAAGATGACCAAGGCTTTGCGCTTGGAATTGGCGCAATATCATGAGTTGCTTGATTTTGCTCAGTTTGGCACCGAACTTGATGAATTGTCACAAAAGCGCCTTATTCGTGGTGGTTTGGCAGTAGAAATCCTCAAGCAGCCACAATCAGTCACCTTGTCATTTGTCGATCAGACACTGATTTTGTTTGTGTTTAAAGAAGGATTTTTAGATAAGCTTGCTATGAAAGATGTGCATGTTTTTGTGATGCAGTTTGTGAGCTATGTAAAGTCAGTGTATCAGGAAGTATACGGCACAATTTTGAGTACCGCAGACTTATCCGATGACATTCGAGCTCAGCTTGTGGTGATTGCGACTGAATTTAGTAAGCTTTTTATAGCTCCAGAAGACAAAAACCTCTAGAAAAAGGGTATTTTTGCAAAAAGCATTGAGCTTACGGGGTTAGTACGTTATACTATAATTACTTTTCTTGAAATATAAATTTTTTGTGCCCGTAGCTCAGTTGGATAGAGCAACGGATTTCTAATCCGTAGGTCGAAGGTTCGAATCCTTCCGGGCACACCAGTTTCCACTTTTCTTAGTTTCTACTATCTTCGCAAATACCGGTTTTAGCTGTAGATCGAGTGTTTCATCCTTGTATGAGCAGTTCGATACTAGAAGATTAATCATCCGACGCTTTTGTTCCCCATTTTGCTTTTTAAACATCTCAGCCGCATTTTTGGCCAGTTCTAGAATAAGATTGGCATTTTCCAGATAATGGGAGTCAGCTTTTTGGGTTGCCAACAGTTTAATAAAGAGTTGTTCCTTTTCGTTGATCCATTGATTAGTGTTACTGCGCCAAAACTCTTCACCTATCTTCTGATCTAATTTATCCAAATAAGCTTGATCGATCCGGTTTTGTAGCACCTTAATCTGTTTTTCTAGTTGGAGCACGAGATTGTTGTGATATTCAATCTTATCCTTAAAGCTTTCACGCACGCCACTTAATATGATCTGTTGGACATCCTCTGGCACATAAATATTTTCCAATAGCTCGTGAAAAGTGTTTTCTATCTCTTCTTGGCGGATATAAGCTTGTTTACAGTTGCCTTTGAATCCTGTGCAGTGATAGTAGATGTACTTTCCTTTTTTTAATTCGGCCGTTAATGCACATCCACATATGCCACATTTGATGAGATTGGTATAATGAAACATGCCTTTTCTACATTTGCTCTTGAATGGGTTAATAAGAACATCTTGAACGCGCTGAAATAACTCCCGGCTTATTAGTGGCTCATGTGATGCATTTTCATACTTCTTTTTTTTCCAGAAAAACACTCCCGTATAAAACTCATTCTTGAGTATTGTTTCTACATTGCTGGTATAAAAATTCTTGCCATTTCTATAGACCATTCCATCCGCCAGCAGTTGTCTTTTAAGCTTCAATAATGAATATGATCCAGTAGCATATAGTTCAAACATCCTCTTAACAAAAGGAACTGTCTGTGGGTCAATTTTGATTATGCTTTTTCCATTCTCACGCACATTAAGATAACCGTAGGGTGCAGTTGATGGATAGATCCCTTGAGCAGCTTTTTCGGTCATGCCCTTTTTTACTTCTTCTGAAAGGTTGTCAACATAGTTTTTAGCCATTAATGCTTTGATGTCAAAGATGAATTTTTCATTTGATCGAGAGTCACGGCTGAGTGTTGTATTCTCTTTTACAAGGTGAAAGGTGATGTCTGTTTGGGTGATGAGTTGGTCAATCAAAGCATGGTCAGCCATGTTGCGTGTAAGCCGATCAGTTTTTTCGACAAGAATGTGTTTTATGGATTGATCATTCTTAATGAGGTTTAACATTTGGTTGAAATGTGTACGCCCCATTTTCTTTGCAGTTTCTAGGTCTATAAATTCTGCCACAACTCGATAATTATTCTTAGACGCATACTCATGTAATAGTTTTAACTGGGCTGGGATGGAGAACCCTTCAGATTCTTGGTCTTTTGATGATACTCGGGCGTAGATAATGGCATTATTCATTGGATGTACGATTCTTTAATTATGATGATATGAGATTTTATCTAACTCTAATATTTTAGCACAAATAAAGGCTTTTTTCAGTTTTTATCTGGTTATGTTGGTATTGTTTTGTGCAAGTAATTTTTGCATATCCCTCATTGTAATTGGCTTATCGTCATCACTTTTTCCGAGTCTTTTGATGATTGCACCTTGACTGTACTCTTCGATATGACCATAGCTCGTAAATGTTGTTAATAGGCTGCTATGCCCTAAGTTCTGGCTCCAGGCTTTTGAGTCTTCGGCTGTTTTACAAACTTGATATCCAAGGTTCACAATGGTATTTCGAAATGAGTGAGGGTTGTAATAATCAAGTCCTGCTGCTTCAAATGCTTCTTTAACAATGGTTCTGATACAGGCAGTTGTTTGCCATGCAACAGCGTCAAGCTTTTGTCTGCTAAATTGACTGTTTTCATCAAGCGACAATTTGGTGCTAGGGAATAAGGAAGCGTTGTTGCCAGATAACTTTTCATGTTTCAAAAAATGTACCCACTCAATGAAAATGGTTTTAAAAATATCTCCAACAGGGAAAAAGAAGGTGATAATTTTTTTGCTGTACTTCGTTTTAACTTCTTGTGGGTGTTGATCGATACGTTCAGCTTCCAAATTTACATGCTTGATCTTCAGTGATGCCACTGCTGTGACTCTGGCACCAGTTAAAGTTAAAAGAGCTATCACGGCACGATTTCGCTTTTGAACATCTGTCTCGGCTGGCATATTTTTGATCACATGTTCCAATTGCTCAAGTGTGGGATATCTTTTGGATATGGGAGAGCGGGCGGTCTGTATGTCTTTATCTGATAGATTAAAATATGCGATATCGGCAATGTTAATCTTTTGCTTATATCCTTTTTGCCCATAAAGCCATTTGAACAAGTTGATGAGATAATTTGAAGTATGAAGCAAGTAGGTTTTGCTTATTGGTTCTTGAGTCCTCAGATTGAGTTTTTGGGTGAGATGCTTTTTGAATGCGATAATATCCTCTTTGGTGATCTGTTTGAAGCTTTTGAATTTCGTAAACTTTTCAAAGAGGTATATGGCATTGCGCATGTTATCAATGGTAGATATGCTCTTTCCATTAGCCTCTTTTTCCCATTCAAAATAGCATCGTTTTGTTCGTTCATTTTCAGCATTAAATTTAACCACGTTCAGTCTCCCCGTTAGTATTAGTGATAGCGCAGGTGTTGTCACACTCTAATAAATCTTTGTCATGCACCGCTTGTATAGTGAAGATTTTTTTGTATTCGTCTATTTTCTGCGGCGATATTGTCTTATTAATTTTGGTGCCACATAGCTCGCATTTGCCAACTATATTTACCCGGCAATTATCAGCCTTAATACAGGCGATATTGTTTTTTGATTTGCGAGGTTGCTGGCACTTACAGCAAAACAGTTCATTAGGTGCACATGTATGTTTTCGTTTCTTGTTTTTATCGTTGAGAAAATCGATTAAATCTTGCCCCCAAACTTCATATGGTTGCTTGAGATCCATTTTCTTGAGGCCGGACTTGTACCAGGTGCCTACTGTTTGAGAATGGACGCCTAATAGTTCAGATATTTCTTCTGTAGAATATGGACGTTTATGTTTAATGATTCGCGTATTGTGATGGCGTCGAAAGGCTTTTACTTTTTCGTTCTTTTTCTTGTACATCTTTAATATCCCACTCGAGCAATAATGCAAACAGGGCAACAAGAGGCTGATGATCAGCTTGCAATGCTTGATTGTTCATTGATTCTATTTTGTTATTCGTTTCACTATCAAAGGTGATTACAGTTTTAAGCTTATTATTCGTTGTCATGTAATCGCTCAAATTGTCTAATGATTGCTTGTTCGATAAGGTTAGCGACATCTTTGTTGATAGGATGGAAAATGGGCATGGCGCCATTTAATGTCTTGCGAGTGGGGTAGGTGAGTCTGAATCCTCCTTGCGGCCGCGTATATATGCCAATAGATGCGCAATAAAATGAACGATCAAACACAAAACTTGCAAAGCCAACCAGGCCATCTTTTGGCTTAACGGGAATTATTTGAATTTCAGTTACTTTGTTCTGCATACTTTCTCTTTTCGTTATTGTTTTTATCATTACAGAACAAAGTCTAACGAAAGGTATGAGTAGCAAAGCTCACGGCGTACGCCGGGCGTAAGGAACGATAGAGGTTGGAAAAAGTCAGAACGATTGAAGGTTCAATTTTGATAATTGTACTCAGGATTTCTGAGCATATTGCCTTTTGAGTCACTGAATACAACGCTTTTCTTATTAGTTATCTCTTCTATTTTAGTATTGATACGCCCTTGAGCTTTATAAATTTTATCTTTGTCGCGCTTTATCATTTTTGGGTTATCAAATATCTCGGCACCAATTTCGTCAAGAGGCATTGGCCCATTACATAGAATACCTCCAGGAGTAAGCGCATAAAGTAATTTCCCCTCAATGCTTTCAGGATCAAACTCCAATGGATATGTATTGAGTGTCATTATCCCCGTATCGCCATCATAATAAATATCAAGAGTTTCAAACTGATCCCGTAGAGGATTTAGAAGGTCTTGTTTGGTATATTCATAAAGACGAACTACTAAAGGTCTGTACTCTGATAGATCAACTGATTGCCCAACACTTAACATGGTATTTTGCATGGTTAAGAGCGTAGAATTTTTACTATTGTTAAAGGGAAATTCAGGGTTAAGCTTTCTTTTTGTTTTTTTTAAGTACATCAATTGATCATGGCAATACCATGCAACATTTTCTCTGATGTCCTCTTTTTTTTGTATCCATTGATCGTAAGATGGTGAAAAGTTACATTCAATTATATCGCCCTTATCATTCAACTTTGCCAGGTGACTGATAAATTCAATATGTTGTTTTGCAGCTCCCTTTTGTATAAGCATCAATAAGACGTTTTTTTGCAGTAAAAATTGTATTATATCTCTTACGCTTAGGAAGCAATGTAACGTAAGATTTCTCGCGATTGGTAAGGCATGCTCAATACCATTAACTGTTATTTTTCTCTCGTAGTCTTCTATCAATCTTTTACTTAAGGGTATATCATTGTAATTGCAGTGATGCAGAATTGATTCGTATATCTGGCGAATTTCATTCTGTGCTTTTTCCTCAAGGCCAGAGAGCATTCGTTTATCAGCATCTTTAGTGAGCGCAAGGGACTGACAAGCACGCTGTAAAGGAGGGCATATTTCATATTTTTCTAATAAAGTATCTACTTGAAACTCAAAAGCCGCTTCATCATGTTCACGTTTTATTTGGTTAACAATGCTTGATAGTTCGCTGAGCAATTGTGGGTCGTTCATTTTTCATCACTTCTTTAAAAGAAATTACTTTTTCCCTTTATTTTAGCATGTTTATTGATTTAAAGCATGGTTGTGATTTGAGGAATTTTTGAAGCAGGTATACGACTTTCATCCTTAATTTTTTCAATTCCTTGTTTCTTTTGTCAACTTTAGAAAGTAGCAATATAAAATCAGCTAATCTTTTAATTTCTTCGGGCGTAAATTGATTGCCTGGCATATGGAGCTACCTTGTGCGCTAAATTTGGTGAGTTAATGTTTTAATTAGCGTAACCTATCTCGAATTAAACAAAAACCAGCTGACTAAGAGCGAAAATAGTGTTACTATTAATCTGAAAGTTCACCGAAATAGGCCAAAGATACATTTTAGCTGTTCACAATTTTTAAAATTATTGGAGTATTTATGAAAAAAATGATTTTATTGTCGGCAATTCTATTCATTACAAATGCTTCTTTTGCAGCACAACCTTCTGTGAAAGAACAGCAAGAAGACAGTAAGTTAAGTTCATCGGCTTATAGAGTAAAGGCGCACAAAGTTGTAATTGCAACCCTTAGCCTTAAGCAGGGATTGCCTGATGATTATAAAAAATTTTTGGATGAAATGAGTTCGAATGAATCAAAACTGAAGAATGGAACTTTAGACATTCCAAAAGCTTTTAAAAAACTCAATCCTTCTTGGGTAAAGCCCTTTTTAATGAATCATGTTAATCGAAATACAGGAGCAAAATTTTATTGGGAATTCGTTGATGCTAGTAATGAGCTTATGGCTCATCGTGTAAGACGCATCTTGAAATCTTATACAACGTCTTTGCAGTCATTTGAGCAATCTTATGCAAATGAAATGCAGAAAGTGACTGAAGAGGAATATGCAAAAAAACTAAACTCTTTAGATTCGTTAACATGCGATAAGATAGTAATTGAAGAAGCTGCTACGTTGGCAAAAGCTATAGCTAAAGAACTTGAAGAACAAAAGAATCTTAAAGCAAAGCTGTAGAATATCCTTAAGTGGCGATACAAATCGAAAGAAAAAGCGTATGAAATTATAACCATACGTTTTTTTCATTTATTAAAGAAGCCAATGGGACTACATTCACATGATATAAAAAGCGTGCCCTCAATCATATAGCTATTTTAAACCTAAGCATACAATAAATTATTTATTGCAAACAGTGTGCTATTATCAATAGAGAAAATTTATGAAAAAACAATTCTTAATAATCCTAGTCTTTTTGGGATCCATGCATACTATTCAAGCAATGAACAAATTTACTCAGACAGCTTTGCAATGCAAGGCCGCATTGCGTAATATGGCCAATAATTCTTCTGTAACGAAAAAGTTTTCTTTTAATGGTCGTCCAACGTTCAGCTCTACCGGTAATAAGCTAGTTGATGGAGTAGTAGGGATAACAATGGGACCAATAGGTACATACCTAGCATGTGATTTGATTGGTGCTCCCTTGGCTAAAAGTATTGGTGGTGATGATGATGAGTCTGACCATTTCAGGGGCTATGTCTATCGAGCGGGAGGTATTTTGGGAGGATTAACTTCTTCGGCGTATTTTGCTGGCCCTGTAAGTGCGACATCTTATAGCGTCTTGGTGGCCGGCTGCTATGCATATGGTAAGTATAAGCATGCATATGGTAACCCAAAATAAAGTATTATTGTGCACCGGTTCAGTGATGGGTTAATTAGCAAGCAAAGAACATTTGTTTGATGGCAAATAAACTGATATCCTCTATACAGAAGTTACCGAAATAGTCCGACAGGGCACACCAGTCTTCGCTAGGTTCTTCTCGCTTTGCTCGTAGAGCTAGCTTCGTCTGGCTTCGCCATCTCTTTTAATGCATTCTATTTATATAAATTTTATTAAAAAAAGCGGCTGAATTTCTCCAGCCGCTTTTTCCTATTCTATTATTGCTTCTTAATTATTGTAAAATGAGCTCATATTGATTGTTTCTAAAAAAGTCAGTATAAGTGCTTGTCGTAGATGAGATAAAGTTAAAATTCATCTGTTCAAGCATAGCGTTACATTCTTCTTCATGCGTCAGTGCCATATGGGTTAAAACGAGTTTTTCGTTACCCTGTAATTCAATCATATCTTTTTTAAATAGCATAACTTTATCGAAGATCTCTTGAAATGATGCATGATTCATGTATTTCCCTTCAAGGGCAATTAGCCAAAGAGATGTTTCATGGTGTGTCATGTCTCTGTATTGTTTTACGGTACAAAGATTTAGAAATCCTTGAATGCCCATGTCTGATTCAAGTACTAAGGCCTGGCTATATATATACATTTGATATTGAGCGAGTACTCTCTTTAGTTCAGAGAATATGTCACTTTTTAGTTTCATAATATTGATTTCTGTTAATACATCATTATTTGAAGCAGTTTTGGATATGTTATCCAAGAGTATGTTAATATTCTTTTCTATAAGGGTTCTTACAGCTTTTTCATCAGTTATTTTATTATATGGCCTTACAGTAATGTCTGATGCTTGGTATACGTTTGCACCAATAAGAAGTGCGGCAGCCATAAAACCTAGAGTTGTTTTCTTGATAGTCATATTTGACCTCCAAAATGAAAATAGTTATAAAAATAATCAAATCTACTACTAAGTATAAAGGCTTATTTCTGCTCCGCAACAGCCCTCTGTTAGTAAGTGACAAGTTGATAATTTTAATGCGAATCGGGTGATATTTAAGTTTTGGCTTGATAATTTGAAGAATGCTTCTAATTGTTTCAGTGTGAAAAACCCCGCCTGGAGTGATAGTCATCGGGTCACTTTTAGTGTAGTTTAAACAAATAGCATTTGTTTGATGGCAAATAAACTGATATCTTCTATGAAGAAGTTACCAAAATAGTGCACATAAAGTGCACCAATACTCCGACTGCGTCAGTCGTAGCCCAGAGTTTCGACGTAGCTAAAAGCGAAGACGGATAAGCGTAGGCTGGACTAGCAGGCCAATTAAAAAACATTCTTCATTTTAAAAAACAACCCTCTACTATATCTTTTTGACAAACTCAGATTTCAAACCCATCTTCCCAAATCCATCAATTTTGCAATCAATATTATGATCTTCATCGACCAACCGTTTGTTTTTTACTTTTGTACCAGCTTTTACGACCGATGAACTCCCTTTTATTTTAAGATCTTTGATGAGCGCTACAGAGTCACCATCATTCAAGATATTTCCATTCGCATCTTTGACAATCTTTTTATCTTCAGCGTTGTCACTTTCTACTTCTACGCTCCACTCATGAGCACATTCTGGACAAATCAACATCTCATCATCTTCATAAGTATACTCTGAACTACATTTTGGACACTTTGGTAAATTAATCATTATTTCATTTCTCCTAATAATTATCGTTAAGTCTATTCTTTATAAATCGCAAATATGTATGATTTTAATAGTATCATGAATGGAATTGATATTCCATTAAGGCACACCAGTCTACGTTTATCCGGGGCTTCAGCCTCGGCAAACTACGGCTGGCTTTGCAAGTCTTTGCTAGATTTTTCTCGCTATGTCGGACGCGGTCGTATTACTCGTAGAGCTAGCTACGTCTGGCTTCGCCGTCTTTAGCTGAATAGCTTTCTAATTTTTTCTATATCCATGCTTGGTTGAATCTCAACAAAATATAAGAGCTGCCACGATTGAGTCTTTTTAGCTTGTGGGCTGTCGGTTATATCCCATGGCGGATAAACGCGCATGGCCCGTTTGCCACCTATTTCATCTTTTGATACAAATCCTTTTTGCCACAACACAGATTTTGGAAAAACAAATTGACCAAAATGCTCAGCGTTGCGCACACTCACTACAAATAGGTCTACGGAGTCTGCCATATCATAAGGCATGATCGGGCCCGTTCCAATGCGCTTCCACAAGGTAACAAACTGTCCAATTTTTGTTGGGGTGATTTTTGCCACACGGAATTTGATGATGTTGTTGTTCATTTCAAAAGTGCAGGCGCCATACTCTTGGCTTTCTGTTTTTTGCACTATGTTCTTACAAATAAATCCACATGACTCGTAGACGAGTTCTTGGGCTGCAATAAGGTCAGGGTGAATAGCGTTATGAGATTTCATAGTGAGTTAATCCCTATATTCTGGTTTCATTTTTTATAATTTTAACAGAAAAATAGAGTCAATCTAGGCAAATAATATTCTTGTTACGTTAATTAGTTTTATATTTTAGAAAGAAGAAGTTCTGAAATAGTTATTTCGATTCGATAGATCATAGTGCAGTGAATATGAATCACTGCACTATGATATTTTTTTTGTTTAGTTCGTAGCGGTCATGTTGGCTCTTAGGTCTCGAATAATCTCTTCTAGTTGATTAATTCTTTCTCCGTATTCACTTACTTTTTTATATAATCCCTGAATAGCAGCAAGGGCAACGCCATTCATATCAAGAGTAGAAATAGCGAGTGGGGTTTCAGTAAAGCCAAAGGTAGGATTAAAATCTTGAGCCATAGGTCCTATGTGATGGATTGAAGCATCTTGTGCTTTATAGTTCCAACTTTCTATAGGAATAGTCATAAGTTTGTTCAAAATATCTACGCCATCAACTTCCACAAAATTTTCTTTACGGTTGCGATCACTCACTGCCGCCCAAGCACTTGCACCTGCAGCTAATGTTACACCTGCTGATAGGATAGCGTCCGAATATATTATAGTGCCGCCTGAAGCGCGAACCTTAAGTTGATCAGCATTATCACTTGTAAGGGTGCCTCCTGTAGAATCAGCCCAAACAAATGCACCTTGATGACGTGCTTCTGCATTACTACCAGCTGCAAAACTTTGATCGCCGTCCGCTCTATTGTTGATTCCGCCAGGTATGGTAGACCAATGGCCAAAAGAGATATTTAGTTCTCCGCCACCTATTGCTGCGTGATGAGCATGAATGGTATTTGAGCTGCCTCCGCTTACTACTGAAACCGTAGCGGTAACGCTATTGGAGAGTCCGCCACTTATCACGGCAGATTCACCTACTCCCGATATGTTATTACTTGCACCACCAGCAACTGTTGAATTTACGCCTTGAGCTATATTTCCCGAACCGCCCCCAATCGTTGAATGGTGGGCTGTAGTTCTATTATTTTGACCTCCAGCAATTACCGAATAATCATTCAAAGCATTATTAGAATCTCCGCCACTTATTACGGCAGAATCACCAGATGCAAGATTCCCTTGGCCGCCACCAATTGCTGCGCGTGAGCCTGAAGACCAATTGCCCAATGCTGGTGTACTGCTACCGCCGCCAGCAACCGTTGAGAAATCTCCAGTAGCTTGATTATTATGTCCTCCACCAATCGTTGCATCGGCACCGCTAGCGGAATTTGACTCGCCACCACCAATGGTTACACCAGTTTGGGCAGCTGTATTAGAGATACCGCCACCTATGGTTGCATAAGGGTCCACTGCGCTATTTGAGATGCCGCCACCAACCGTTGCATAAAAATGGCCAGCATTATTTGATTTGCCACCTCCAATTGTTGCGTGGTGAACATGGGCATTATTAGATTCGCCGCCGCCAACGGTTGCATAAGCATCGCCGGCACTATTACTTTTTCCACCACCAATTGTTGAATAATCACCAGACGCAAAATTTGCTTCGCCGCCACTAACCGTCGCAGCTTGATGAAAATAGGGAGCAGCGAGCCCAGCGATATTGCTTTTGCCGCCGCCAATTACTGATAAATCACCGTAGGTTATATTAGACCAGCCGCCGCTTACTGTTGATTGGGTGCCAGTGGCCATATTGTCTTGGCCGCCGCTTATTACAGCATAATCGCCAGATGCAACATCGACGTTTCCAACGCGAGACATTTGCAAATCGACTGATTTAACGCCTCGACCATTGCCTCCCGAGGACCCATCTGGAATCGATGCAACTAAAGCACCAGTTCCTTTAGGTATTAATGCCAAATTAAGATTGGTTATAGTGCAATCTTGAGCTAGTAATGGAGAGGTTGATTGAATGCCACTCACATTGTCTCCTCTCAATGCCGATTTTGTAAGAGCCGTGGTAGATGCTCCATCAAATCGCGCTAAGGCATTATATCCTTCAGGATTAATACATGATGTTGCATTACTCGTTACAAAGCCGCCGCCACCAGAAGCTACCGTAAGAGAACCAGTAATGGTTAAATCTCCATACACTATTTCATTAGCGTCAATACAAAGATTATTGTTAGCATTGCTCGTGATGCAACCGCATACATCGATATTGTTACCAACGGTAAGGTCGCCTGTTTTTGAAGCGCAATTACCAACCGTTACATTACCGGTAGTTAACGTTCCATCAATGGTTACATCTTTGGCAAACGTGGCATTACCCAGAACCTTTAACTTGCATTGAACAATAAGTTTTTTCAGTTTTTTTGTATCACGACTTCTCATGTGTTCGTCAATGGAAAGACCGTTTACAGCGTCTTCAAGTTCGGCTGATAAATGTGCGTATTGAGTGTCGCCTATTTTTTCACGATTGTTTTCAAGTGCTATGCATGCTTGCTCAATGCAATCAGCGAGATGATTATAAGAAATTTTTTCATTTGAAGACTGAGCGCGCTTACACAAATCGGTAAGATGCTCTTGCAAATCTATTTGATCGGATATGAGTACAATGGTTTTAAAAATTGGGATCAATGTAGTTATATCAATACTATTTTCATTTTCTTGATTATTCGCTTGAGGTGTAGCCATTTTTTGTTCAATGTGTTCAAAACTAAGACTCAACTGAGCCCAGCAACAGCATGAAATCAAGGCCATCAAAGATACAATACTCATTCTCTCTCCTCACTAAAAAGGAATCATCACAAAAATTATTACAACAAAAATTATCTTATGCTTATGGGTCAATGCTTGTCTATAAAAAGATATTTGTTTAGGTTCTATAGCCTCTTTTTTAGAAGGATTATCTTTTTGTAGTGAATCAATGATTAAGAGAGCAGCAACGTTATACACAAATGTGCGACACTATTTTTCTTGACTCAGCAAATCTAGTTATGGTGAGATCTGAATGTCACTATATTTAAAAATGAAGGAGTAGCTGTTGTTAACAAGAAAATGTATTATTTTTATTTTTTTATTGTGTGTCTTAAGAATTGAATGTGTCGAGTTTGATGTGCGAGCTGCCGCTCTATTTCCTCACGCCAAGTTGTTTCGTCAGATCTATGGTACAGCAAGCCCATCATGTCAAATTGAAGCATCGTGCGCTATAAAAGATTGTCTTGCGGCATGGTCCAATCTTTCTTATGTGCATGCATCAGGCAAGTCTATTCCTCTAAAAAATAAAGCTAAACTTGATATCGTGCCTTTAAGCATAGGTTTAAAGTTTCTTTATCATCTAGACAATGATTGGGAGGTATATACTGGAGCGGGGTTATGCTATACCTGGCTCAAAGAAACAATCAATTGTCATCGGTCAAACAACACGAGTCATATTGGCGGCGTTGTTAAGCTTGGCGCATCAAAACATTATAGATGTTTAAGGGTTTCACTTTTTGGTGATTATCAGTTGCAAAAATTTGTAGCAAAACATTCAACATATAATCAAAAAGTTGGCGCTGGTGGTTTTTTGCTTGGTGGTGCACTAGGTGTAACATTTTAGGTTCTGTTGTCTAGGATAAAAATATGAAAAAGATTTTTTATTATATCATGTTATTTTTTTGTGTTTGCTTGGCGCCTCACTATGCAAGTGCTGCAGCAATAATAGCTGGCACTGTCACAGATTCTGTCACAGGTTTGCCAATCTCAGGAGCTCTTGTTGAAGCCTTTAGGGGAAATCAAGTTCGATATTCCACTACAACAATTGGTGATGGGACTTACTCTTTATCGGGTATAGAGCCAAGCGTTTATACATTAATAATAAGTGCGCCAGGCTATCAAACTCAATCAGTAGGGGTTAACCCAAGAAATGGTCAAGTAACCATCGTTGATATTGCATTAGTGCCCAATGGAGGTACAATTTCTGGTACCGTGACAAATGCTATAACAACGTTGCCTATTGCAGGCGCTACGATTGAGGTTTTTCAGGATAATACGCTCATTGGACAAGCAACCACAAATGGCAGCGGTGGCTATTCAGTACCAAACTTAGCTCCCGGTAATTATGTAGTGCTCGCTACGGCTGCAGGCTTTGAGTCGCACGTTGAGGGGGCCAATGTACAAGTAAGCGCAATCACGGTGGTAGACTTTGCATTAGCAACAACACCAGGATCTATCGCAGGTACTATAACAGATTCAGTATCTACTAATCCTATAGTCGGAGCAGTTGTCCAAGTTTTTGATGGCACCATTCTTGTGAATTTTGCCGATACTGATGGTAGTGGTAACTATACATTTGCTGATCTTGCACCAGGAAGCTATACAGTGGTTGCAAGTGCAGCGGATTATCAATCAAAAGCGGTAGGAGCAATTGTTGTAGCGAGTGCAACAACAACGGTAGACATTGCTTTAAATTCTAACCCTGGCTCAATTACAGGATTGGTGACCAACGCAGCAAATGGCGCAGGAATTGCCGGATCTGTCGTTGAAGTTTTCCAGAATCACACTTTTATTGCATCAGCTTTAACAGATGAGAATGGTAATTATTCAATTACTGGTCTTGCAGCAGGTGATTATATTGTTGTTGCTGGCGCAACAAATTTTGGCACTGCATCAACTGGAGCTACCGTTACTGCTAACAACAGTACTGTAGTTGATTTTGTACTATCTGGTGTTTTTGGCTCAATCTCTGGCACGGTAACAGATGCTACTACAACAGACCCAATTGCAGGAGTAACGATAGGTATTTTTGATGGCCCAGAGTTTCTTGTGTCGGTTATCACCGATGCAAACGGTAATTACCAGGTTGATGATCTCACGCCAGGAGATTATACCGTCATTGCAACAGCAAGCAATTATCAGATTCAAACCAAGACAGCAACGGTAAATTCTAATACCACAACGGTTGTCAATTTTGCTCTCGCGTCTAATCCAGGATCATTATCTGGTACTGTAACAGATGCAACAACAAACAACTGCAAATTTTGCTCTTAATTCTTCTCCAGGCACTGTCACCGGAATAATAACTGATGCATGTGCAGGTAATCCTGTTAGTGGAGCGCTTGTATTGGTGCTTGACGGCCAAGTTATTGTTGGGTTTGATGTAACCGATAGTAATGGAGTTTATACTGTTGCAACTCTTGCGCCCGGTACTTATACCGTCATGGCGGCTAAGAGGAACTTTGTGACTCAAAGTGCTACGGTTGATGTTATATCAAATCAAACGACAACGTTAAATTTTGTTCTTACTCCGATGGCATTGCCACCAGCAAGTATTGCTGGTTGTTTGGTGTGCGATAAATATCTTACGCAAACCAATTATGTGCATAAAATCTCATGGACGGCAAGTCCTGGATTGTGCGTGACGGGTTATTATGTGTATCGTAATGGTAAGCAAATAGCGTTTGTTTCATCATCTGAAAAACTTAAGTATGTGGATTGCGCGTATAATAAAAAAACGGCTACGTACGCAGTTAGGACGATTAACTTTTTTGGGCAAATAAGTGCTTCATTGAGTATTACTCTTGGTTAGTTCGTTATGATGTATATCGTCTAATCTGAATGATATTATTTTTTAGGTTAGTTTTTTACCTTTAATATCAGTTTTGCTTGTAAATCGAGTGTTTCATTTTCATATGAGCCGTTCGAGACTACAAGATTAACCATTATACGTTTTTGCTCCTCAAAATTTTGTTTATCAAAGAGTGCAAAGGCTTTTTTTCTAGTTCTAAAATTAAATTGATGTTCTCCGCGTACTTGGTATCTGTTTTCTTCAATGCGAGCAATCTTGTCTAAATAGGCCTGATCAATTCAAGTCTAAGGGTATTTAATTATTGTTGATGGCGAATGTTGATATTATGTAGATTTTTTTAACAGATTAGTTGTTTGTTTAATTATGGAGATTACGATGAGTTTAAAAAAAATAAGTATTTTTTTGGTAGTTGTTTTATATGTAGTGCAAATTGAGCCTGTTGATGCGTCTCAAGTTGAAAGTATGCCTGATTATGCCGTTTTGTTCACAAAGACTCTTGGGCATGATGTTCGTACCGGACTTTTGGTACCTCGTGGAAGAAATTCTTATCAAAAATTTTTGGAAGCTTTAAAAAAACGTGACAAGAAAGCTTTGAAAGCTATTGAATATGCACCGGGTGTTGAAGATGGTTTTATGAATCCACAAGGGGCATTCGCGCAAGATGTTGATACGAAAAAGTTTGGACTATGGCAATCCCCGCTTATTGCTAGTCCTCAAGCAGCAGCAGAATTAATAGAAGTGTATTTGATGGCATTGTGCCGCGATGTGTCTTTTGATGATTACGGTTCTGGAGTAAAAACTGATGATGATGGTAAGGGAAATTCTGTTACCAAAAAAGCTGCAGGCATATTACAAAATATAGGTAACGCGTATCGTGGACCGCGCGATGATGGTAAGGTGACACCATCAGTGTTATTTCGTGATGTATTTCCTGGTAATTTAGTTGGACCTTATGTTTCACAATTTTTGTTGTTAGATACGTATGAATCTCCTCAGGATAAGATCGGCAAAAAGCAACATATTCCTACTGCAAGCACTCGTGAATTTGGGGTAAGCTGGGATGATTTTGTGGCTATTCAAAATGGTTTAATTCCGCAACAATACGCTGCTCATGATGTTGATAATACTACACTGCGTTATCCTATTAATGGTAGAGATCTGGGTATTATTGTTCGTACGCATGATGTAGGTGGTTTTTTTCAAAAAGCAGTGACGTGTTTGTTGCATCATAAGGCGCCATTAGCTCAATCAATGAAGCGGCAGAAAAAAGTGTTCGATACAATGAAATCCTTGATAGATGAAGTTGCTATGCAAGCACAAAAAACAGTATGGATATATAAATGGAAGGAGTTGCGTTTACGTCCCGAAGCAATGGCTGGCTTAGTGCATCAAGCAAAAATTACTGATACTAATCCGTACCACTTAGATGGTTTACTTTTTGATGGATTATTGCTTGAGTGGGTCAAAGAACACAATGCTTTACAGGCAACATTACCGCAAAATTCGTTATCGCTAGAACAAGCGCAAACCTATTTGCTTGGTCAAGTATATCCTGGCGGAGCGCCAGCGCATCCTTCATATCCTTCTGGGCATGCGATAGTGTCGGGAGCATGTACTACAGTAGTTAAGGCTCTGTTTAATGATCAAAAAAAAATCAATACTGTTATTAAGCCGGTTAAGGCTGACTCTCAAGACCCAGTGGCGTTGGTGCTCTTAAACAAAGACGAAGGTGCCGATGATATGACCATCGGGTCGGAGTTGGATAAGCTGGTTGTCAATATTAGCTTCGGCCGTAATTGGACAGGTATTCATTATCGTGCGGATGGGCATGATGGCAACTTGTTAGGTGAGGAAGTGGCAATTGGTTATTTGCAAAATCTTTGCTCCCGCAAAAAAAGTGGCTTTACTAGGTTTGAATTCACCAAATTAGATGGTACTCGTATTAGGATTACGGCTCAAGGTGTTACGGTAATTTAGTTATTATTTTTTTGTAGTCTGCGCTAATCCATGATTTTCTACTTCGCTCAAGCTTTGAGGGATTGTAGTATTTTTAATGACATTTCATTTTCATTGCGATGGTGACCCATAGTCATATACAATTTTTCAGGAAGAGTTTTAGAGCAATCTTGAGAAAGGGTGTATATGAAAAAAATTGTTTATATAACATTTTCAGTAGCAATAGTAAGTATAGCTTTTGTGTATGCAGTTTCTGTACAAAGTGAGAAAAAAAATCACGTAATTAAGGTTGATAAGGTAACTCTTAATGCTCAGCTTTTTGATGCGGCTTCAAAGGGCGATGTGGCTGCGGTCAAAGCAGCAATTAAAGCGGGGGCTGATGTTGATGCGCGTGACGAGCATGAGCGTATACCAATGATGTTGGCGGTGCTTAATGCTCATGGCAACGTTGTTGAGGTACTCCTTGAACTTGGATCTAATCCTAATGCAGTGGATAGCTATCAGTGCCCATCGTTGATTAAGGCATCATACAAGGGTGATAGCGTTGCTGTTCGCGCCTTGCTTAAAGCAGGCTCCTATATTAATGCAATCAATAAATATGGTGAATCAGCACTTATTAATGCTGCTGAGTATGGGCATAAAGATATTGTAGAACTTTTATTGCAGCAGCCAGGGATTGACCGTAGCTTAAGAACTAAAGAAGGTCATTCAGCGCTCGATGTGGCTAAAGACCCAGCCATTAGAGCTTTGCTTTTAGAATCTAACTAATAAGATTAATCACCGCATCATTGTAATTACATCCGACAAAGAAACCGTGCATATAGAACCCGGGGGAACTAAAGAGGTACCCCGGACATTCTTTTAAAAATAAGACATACTACCGTTTATTGGTATGTCTATGATTATGGTTAAAGTTCAATCATTACGTGTTGATAACTACCCAAAGTAATCTTCTAATCTGTGTAATATGTTAATAAAAAGTGTGTCACTATTTGAAAGGATTTTAAAATGTTTAATGCTTATAATCCAGTGTTTATGCGACGAGCGATTGAGTTAAGTAAAGAAGCTTCGATTATAAAAAAAACGGGCGGTGTTTTTGGAGCAGTTGTTACCAAGGATGATGAAATAGTCGGCGAAGGATATAACCAAGTTATAAAGAATAACGATCCTACCTGGCATGCTGAAATGCAAGCAATAAGAGAAGCATGCAGAAAAGTTGGTTCGCCTCATTTAAAAGGTTATGTATTGTATACCAGTGCAGAATCATGCCCTATGTGTTTGTCAGCAGCATATTGGGCACACCTTGACCATATTTTTTATGCTGCTCGTGTTGAGGATGCATTGGAATACGGTGATTTTCAAGATGTCGATATCTACAAAGAAGTTAGTTTGCCATCTGAACAACGTAAAATTAAGGCAACAGAAGCGTTGCGTGATGAAGCCGTAGAGGTTTGGAAAGAATTTGCTAAGATGCCTGACAGAGCTCGTTATTAAGAGGCTGAAGTCAGATTCAAAAAATAAAAAGGGTGAGCACGGGCTTGCCCTTTTTTGTTGAGATGATTACGTTGCTCTGTTACTCTTTTATAAAATTTTTAATGCACTCATAATGAAAGTACTTTAATCATGGCATGGCTATATCTTCTCTTGGCAGGAATAATGGAAGTTGTTTGGGCGGTTGGATTAAAATATTCCGAAGGTTTTACCAAACTTGTTCCTTCTGTCGTGACTATTGTCGGCGCTTTATTGAGTGTTTGGCTTTTAGGTTTGGCTCTCAGGACAATTCCTTTGGGCACTGCTTATGCAGTGTGGACTGGCATTGGCATACTCGGCACCGTTATTTTTGGTGTTATTTGTTTTTCTGAACCAGTAAGTGTGCTGAGAATTATTTCTATTTTATTGATAGTGCTTGGCATAATGGGCTTAAAATTCCTGGGTGCTTCTGCTTGCTAATACACAAAAAGTACAAAAGTTGAATTTGACCAAGCCCTTATGATAGCGTTATACACAATAAGGAATATTTACCAGAAAATAACTTTTGAGGCCACGATGAAAATTACTACGATTTTGAGTTTGGTATTAGCTTGCGGGTTAGTAATATGTATTGGAATGCATCTGCTACGTTTACGTCATGATGCCCATAAAAATTTTGGAGAGGATAGTGCGATGACATTTAATAAAAATATTTTTGAGCTAGCACAACAAAATACTTTTTTTAGAAGAGAGCTTGTCACTGGCAAGCACAGCCAGGTTGTTCTCATGAGTGTTCCTGTAGATGGCGAAATTGGGATGGAGCGTCATAAGGTTGATCAAACTTTGGTATTTATTAAAGGGCATGGGCAATCAATAATTAACGGTGAATCGTCTGATGTATACGCAGGGCATTTGGTTTTTGTTCCTGCAGGTGCTGAACATAATTTTAAAAATGTTGGGTCTGACGAACTCAAATTGTTTACGGTGTATGCACCGGCGCAACATGAGCCTGGTGCATTAGAAGAAAAAAAATCTGAATAATGGTTTCCTAGAATCAGAACTTCCAGCCAATGTTTATAGCCGGGATCAAGCGGTTTGCGGGTTGGCGGCCAAATAGATTTTGGGTGGAGACAAAGGCAATACCTGCTTGCGCAACAAATCGTTCAGATGATGCCCAGAGTGATGGGCCCACAGAAAATATATTGCCACCTGAATTACGATCGATTCTCTCTTTAATTTTGGCACGCTGTGAATACGTGCCAAACCATTCCAACATTGCTGCAAAAATCCAACCTGATTTATCGCCAATAGTTTTGGAGATACCAAATTGATAGAGGAAAGAATTGCCAAACTTCGCGTTGTTGCGCTCAGTGGTTATGATGCCACCCTGGGAAGTAAATACGTACCAATCAGTACCCATATGACTTGCGGTTGCACCAATAAAAAAACTTGGCGATCCAACGCCCGTTGGCGGTGATGCGAAAGCCTTTCCGGTTGGCAATGTTATAGCAGTAACAAGAGTAATTTGATTTGAGTAGGTTATGGTGTCGGCATCGTAAACAGCATATTCTAGTTGGAGAAACATATCGCCTAATCCAGATGACTTGTTATTGCACAGTTTGAATCTGGCAGCTATTGGCAGTTCAAATAATAACGATAACTGATTGGTAATACCGTACAATAAACTTGGGCTTACCGTGGTGAAATTTTTTGAGTTTCCTATTGTAGAATTAGCTGATATAAAACCCTGAAGGTCACCTTTATCAATGATGTTTTGGCCAAAGGCAAAGAGAGGGCCTGTTTGTTGTGAACTTGGTAACGCGAGGTGTCCCTTTTTAATTTGATTTGGTTCGTGGCGTTGTAGGCGTGTCGGGAAAATTTCTATGAAGAAGAGTGATGATACGATACACGCGATGATTGTAAGATTTTTCAGCTTCATCAATTTTCCTGAGATTAATATTTTTTGGATATGTTCTTTGCAGAGCATATCCAAAAATTATACGAGTGCAAATTTGGTACGATCAAGCTGTAACCAGCAGGTTAAAGTTCTTGCTTTTAAGTTCTGGAACGTATTACTCTTCATAAAAAAATTAGAAATAATAATAAGTGAATGGCAAAAATATGCGTAAATATCTTATTGGTTTTTTGGTAGCTTTACCCGCACACGGCAGCATATCTATTGTCTATAACTTGCGTGTAGCGCAAACATCAAGACGAATTGTTGCCGGCACTATTTCTGAGCCTTCACTAGCTACTGCAACGTTATTTGGTATATTTCGCGAAAAATACAACGGCGACAAACATAGGGCTGGCGGTGGCTTGTTCACCCTTGTTTATGCGCCTGAAACTTTTTTTCTACGGGTAGATGCAGCAGTAGGTCGTGTTGCTTCAAATAATGCTGGCGTACATTTTGGTCGTACACAAACAGATGATCTTCTTTTTTCTGGTGGCTATAGTCCAAGGATATCAGACAACGTGCGCCTTACGTTTTCAGGACTCGTAGGATTTCCGACACATAAAGATACGAGTTTAGAACATGTTCAGTTTGGGTTTGGGCATTATGGACTGGGTGGCCAAATAGATGGTTCATTTATTTATTCAAGTAATAGAGGTAACACTGTGCGTTGTGCCGCCCGTTGTGTACATTTTTTTCCTAGGCAAGCGCCAGTCAATTGTCTAGAAAGTTTTAACTATGGTCTTGGAAATTTGGTTGATTTGTTTTTTGCTTTTCATGCCACACGAACCCGTCATAACATGGAAGTTGGTTATAACCCTTCATTCTTTTTTGATGCGCATGTTTGCCCATTTCTTCTTGGTGCCAAGGAGAAAGCAAACTATATCCGCAACAGTTTCTACGGTCTTTATCGATGTAGTTTTAACATCAATGAAATGACTCATTCAATCACTACTGCTTTGTCTTACGGTTTTGATACACGGCCAAAAGTTGTTGGCAATAAGCGTAGCGTTACCGTATGGTCATCATGGAGAGTTGATTTTTAATTAAATCGATAACCAATTTTTTATTTGCATGATGAGGTTACGGTAACACTGCTAGGGCTTGAAACATTGTTATGTTGATCGACAGACACAAGGTAATAACTGTAGGTTATGGCAGGGTTTCGATTGTGATCAGCATAGTGCAAGGGTCCCGTTGCAGGAACGCTTGCAACGAAGTTGGTGAGTCCAGCATTGCGATATATAGTGTAGACAATTGGTGCTGCACCTTGTGTTGGTGCGCGCCATGTCAGCATGTTAATAGTATCTGTTTGAGTAAGGAAAACATTTTTTGTTTTGCAGCCTTTGATAGCAATCGGCGGGTGTATGGTAACTGGTGGATCTTTAATAAACATTATGCTCACGGTGTTGCCACATTCATTGGCGATATAGCCTATCGAACCATCAGGAGTAATAGCAAGAGCCTGAGGTCTATTCAGCGTGTTGAGTGGATCAGCAACAATGCCAGTGACGGCATTTATTGTAGCATCAACAACACTGATAACATTGCCGCTTTGTATAACGTATGCGGTGCTATTATCTGGTGTGAGAGTCATATCGATAGGCTGTGTGATAGACATGCCTGTGACGGCTGTGTTTTCTAGAACAACATAAACACTATTGATACTGTTGATAGAGACGTAGGCTTGGGCTCCATTATGCGTGAAGATAACATCCTTAATGATTTCAGATCCATATATATTAGAAATGAGTCCTGTTATGGTATCGCTTGCAATATCAAGAATAGCAACGGTAGAGCTTCCATTATTAGCGATATATGCGTAGGTGCCATCGGGAGAGATTGCCACATCGATGGGTAGGTTAAGATGCTCAGATGTTATTGTTTGCGTAACGAGATTGGTTGCAACGTTAATTTTACTGACGCTGTTATTGGTGTTATTAACGACATAGGCTGTTGTGCCATCAGGGGTAATTGCTACATCTATCGGATTACAAAACGTCCCATCTATAACAGTGCCGGTGATGGTATTGGTTGCAATATCAAGAATGCTCACGGTATTATTTCCTGAATTGACCACATAAGCAGTTGCATTGTTGGGCGTTATAGCAATTGCATGCGGTCTGGATAATGTTGTTCCAGGATCTGAAACAATACCCGTCACCGTATTTGTTGAGATATCAATAATGCTAATGCGGCTACTGCAGTAACTTATTACATAGGCCGTTAAACCATCTGACGTAATAGCAAGACCCGTGGGACTTGCTATTACGTTGTCAGGATCTGAAACTATTCCTGTTATGGTATTGGGAGTTGTGCCAAGAGTGTTTTGAGATATGAGCAAACCTATGCCCATGGCACATGAAAAAAGGAACTGTTTTGTTTTCATTATTTCTCCGCAATGATTGTTTAGTGTACGTTTTCGATTTTTAGGTTTTTTGCGGCAAGCGAAAGTATAATCCAATTCCATCCAGTAAAGAGCATATCAATACCTACAAACATACCAAGTACCCATAAGCCTGATTCTGGCCATTGTTGGAAGATTAATATGCCAAGCAATAAGGTAAAAGCACCGTTGAGCGCAAGCCAGCCAGCATGGGGCACTTTGGTTGCGAGTGGAAACACGATTTTTAAAATTCCAGAGATTATAAAGAATATTGCTAATAATAGGGTAAGGCTAATCGCATTGGCAGCCGGGTAAAAAATAACATACAGTCCCACGGTGATGCAGAGTATGCTCAACATTAAATGGAGAAAGAATCTGCTGAGCTGGTGTAGTTTAACCGATTGAATGCCTTCAAAAAAGCCTAATATTACAAGACTGGTTCCCAAATAGATTACCGAAAATATAGTACTCACAAACGCAAAAATAATGGCTAAGGTTCCTATGATGTTGAGTGTGACGCCGAGTGCAAAATACCAGGCCCAGTTTTTCTTTAATTGTGCTAACGAGACGTGGTTTATGTTTTGCATAGTATTTCTCCATTTATTATTGGTACATAACTCTTTATTGTTGAGTTTAGTTTGTTTTGAATCAGATACACAATACTTTAAATTTTTTTCATATCAAGAACAAAGCGATAGCGCACATCTTTATTAACTACTTTTTCAAAAGCATCATTCACCATGTGTGGGGGCACCACTTCTACATCAGCGGTTATGCCATGTTCTGCGCAAAAATTAAGCATCTCCTGCGTTTGTTCAATACCACCAATTAATGATCCTGCCAAGCTTTTACGCCCAGCAATCAAGCTATGAGCATGAAATGCTGGATGTGGTTGTGGAGGAATGCCGACTAAGCACATGGTGCCATCCAGCGTAAGTAAATCAAGGTAGGGCACAAGATCGTGTGCAGCTGGAATAGTGTTGAGAATAAAATCAAAACTATTGCGATGTTGCTTCATTGCGCTTGCATCGGTAGACAGAATGCTTGTTGTTGCTCTAAGTATAGCAAACGGGGCTGAAGTGATACACATATTCTCTGGCTGTATTATATCTATGTTAATTGCTTTTGAAAAGATGGGATATGAATCATTGATAAAAATTATTAATAAGTTGCTAATAAGCGTGTTTGGGCTGGTTGTTCTGTTCAAGGGATTTGGCCTGGTATATCTGGTATCGGTAATTTCAATCTGTTATTTGATAACATTGATAATAGGTATTTACCTTGTTTACGCCAGAATTTCGGTATTTTCATTTGAATTTGATTTCGGTTTCTGGAAACGGGTTCTTTATAAATCTTTGCCCCTGGCACTGAGCGGGATTTTCATATTATTTTATTTCAGGATAGATATAATATTGATATCCTTGCTGCGCGGCGGCAATGCTGATGCTGAAATAGGATGGTACTC
>JAPLIR010000028.1 GCA_026389015.1 Candidatus Dependentiae bacterium
TGTTTACCAACTTTAACAATCATACCCGATTGCCAAGTAATTTCTGCTTTAAAGTCAGCCACCACTTCGCCATCAACTGACACTGCATTAGATTCAATCAGCCGCTTAGCTTCAGATGAAGAAGCAACAGCACCAACTGTTTTAAGCAATTCAACAATCCATAAAGGATTGGCGCAACCAGTAGGCAATGCAACTTCTTGTGCATGGGAATAATCTTTTTTCTGGAACAATGCTACAAATGCTTCACGAGCCGCATCAGCTTCTTGCGCAGACCAAAATTTTGCAATAATTTCATGCGCCATATCTTTTTTTAATGTCATAGGATGCAATGCGCCTTCAGCAACACGTTGTTGCAAATCACTGACTTGGTCAGGCGATCTGCCAAGCAACACAGCAAAATAATGCCACATCAATT
Source organism: Candidatus Dependentiae bacterium (assembly GCA_026389015.1). Lineage (NCBI taxonomy): Bacteria > Candidatus Babelota bacterium. Next base: position 416 of record JAPLIR010000028.1, read on the forward strand.
CATCAGACATAGACATTAACTTTCCATACGCTTGATCTGCAGGTTCGGTAAGACCAATAGAATTGCCAAGAGATTTTGACATTTTATGCACGCCATCAAGACCAACAAGCAATGGCAACGTCATCACCACTTGCGGCGCTTGTCCGTAGTGCTCTTGCAAAAAGCGACCCATCAAAAGATTAAAGGTTTGGTCGGTGCCACCGAGTTCAATATCAGCATGCAACGCAACTGAATCATAGCCTTGAAACAATGGATACAGCAATTCGTGAAAACCAATCGGTTGATTATTTTTCATGCGCGTATCAAAATCTTCTCGCTCAATTAAACGAGCAAGGGTGCTGTGTGCGCACAACTTTACCATTTCTTTGCTCGTCAATGCATCAAGCCACTCAGCATTAAAACGTACTGATATCTTATTGATATCTAAAATTTTACCAATCTGTTCGAAATATGTTTTGGTATTATGTTTAATATCTTCTTCCGAGAGAGGCGGACGTGTTTTTGATTTGCCAGTAGGATCACCAATGCGCGCAGTAAAATCTCCAATTAAAAAAATAATTTCATGACCAAGATCTTGAAACTGTTTTAATTTTGAAAGAACAACAGCATGTCCTAAATGAAGATCTGGAGATGTTGGATCGGCACCTAATTTGATGTTAAGTTTTTTTCCACTCAATAATTTTTTTTCCAAGTCAGCTTCAGGAATAACCTGAACCGTGCCAGACTTTAATAATTCTAAATTTTTATTATGCATACTATCTCACTTATAATGCGCCAAAAAGGCATGCTATTAAATATCCCATATGAGCTATCATTACCATCAACAACCATCTGAGCTGTGGCGTTACAAAAATTGAAACCACAATGGCATATAAAAATATGGTGGCAAGATTATTATATTGAGCATAGTGCGGAGAACGCTCTATCAGATAAATCATAACGAGTTCTAAACCACGAAATACAAGATTAAATACCGCCAAAAAAACATTCAAATAAACTGATGCAATTAATACCAAAGCGAAAGAAATGGCAATTGATGAACCACCTGGATAGAGTGCAGCAAAACGCATGTGCGATAGCTCCCCTGTCATCATCATGTCCACAGAGACACCGATAACCTTACCACCAAACATCAAAACAAGTCCGGTAATAGAAAATGTTGCCAGCACAATGTGCGCAATGGCATCAGACCAATAAGCAATAATTAATTTAATCCAACGAACAAGTGGTGATCGTGCCACAATGTTATGTGGATTAAGTGGCATATGGCTGCCCCAACCAAAGTGCAACCACAAAAGACAGATATAGCCAACAAGGTCAAAATGTTGCGCAGGATTGAGCGTCAAAAAGCCGGCGTTTACTGCCGAATCGTCACCCATTTTATCAGTCACCCATGCACGGAAATACCCGACAAAAGTAACTACAAAAATATAGGCCAATGAAAATGAAATCATGGTAATAAAGAATTCTGCTGACTTGAGGCTAACCATGGGATCCTAACAGGAGTAAAAATGGGCTTTTCTTATTTATTGTAGGCAAAATAGCACCGACGGTCAATCAGCCTTATCCAATAGATACAACTCAAAGTGCTATTATTCAAACACACATAAAGCATCTCAGATCCGCTCGCCCTGAGTGTTTCGAGCTTTTTATAGCGAGAAATGTAACGAACGGGTCGGATCTAAAAAAACTTACATAATTTTTAATTTTTCATTGCACATAACTTTCCCACCGATCCTTCGTTACATTTTTTTCCATGCAAAAGCATGTCAAAAAACACTCAGGACGAGCGGTGGAGAGAGTACTTTACTAGTGTTAATATGTTGTTAAAAAACTCACTCGACAAAAAAGCAAGGGCTCAGTAGAATAACGCACAGAGAACCTAATGAAACTATAAAATAAGCAAGGAAGTTTTAATAATGAAGACTCAAACAAATGCCTCCTCATGGCTCTACACAATACTCCCACCATCGTTTTTAGCGATTCTCACTGCCATAGTATATTACCCGTCACTGCATTATGAATTCCAGTTTGATGACATTGCAAATATTACTAAACATTTTGACATACGCCATAACAGCCTGAGCAAGCTATGGTTCAGCGGCACACGTTGGATTAGCTACTGGCTTAATTCAGTACACTATAGCATCGGCAAATTTGATCCGTTTTCTTATCGTGTTGGCAATGTGTTGATTCATACCTGCAATGGGTTGCTAGTATTTTTCTTGTTACTTACCGTATTGACACATTTAAAAAAGCAAAATTTTTTCAAAACACATGCCCATTCAATTGCTTTTATGACCGCCTTATTATTTTTATTACATCCTGTACAAACTCAAACAGTCTCTTACGTTATTCAAGGTGAACTAGAGGGGCTCGCAGCACTCTTTATTTTCGGCATGGCACTATGTCTTGTCAAGCTTTCACAAGCGACAACACGCGGCAAAAAAACTATTCTCGGGGCTTTGCTTTTTGCCCTTGCGGTGCTTTCATGCGGCACAAAAGAAATTGCGGTTATTTCTCCCGCACTTTTTATGCTTATTGATTGGTTTTTTATAGCCCAAGGAGATTGGCGTTCATTCAAACAACGACTCATTATTCATGCGGCACTTTTTGGCGTCATCTCGACAATTTATCTGTGGCTTCTCAAGCCAGCATTTTTCACCAAAATTTTAACATTTGGCTCAGTTGCAAAAAATAATATTGGCAATGTTATTACTCACAATGGAAACGTCGCTATAACCCCAGGAATGTTCTTCGTTTCACAATTTAAAGTTATTTTACACTATCTGTGGATGTTTGTTTGGCCATTTGGAATCAGCGTTGAGTATGACTGGATGCTTTCAAAAGGTTTTTTTGCTCCCGATGCTCTTGTGCCATTTATCGGATTGCTCGCCATTGCCTATGCCGTGTACAAACTATTACGCCGTGACAAAGCAGATGTTGTCGCATTTGGCGCACTATGGTTTGCTGTTGCCATTGCACCACGCTCAAGCATTATTCCTTCGCCCGAACTACTCGTTGATTACAAAACCTATACTGCCTCGTTTGGTTGGTTGTTCTTGCTCAGCGCAAGCTTAATTTGGGCTTTTACGTATCTTGTAAAGAAACTAAAAAATGTGCCGGTACTTTCTCATAATCACTATGGTCCTGTAGCTTTGATATGTCTTTTTGCATTACCACTCAGCATCGCAACAGTCCAGCGAAACACTGTCTGGCGTTCGGGACTAGAATTCTGGGCAAACATTATTCAAAACGCTCCCGGCAAGGCACGTGCTTATAATAATTATGGCGTTGAGCTATCACAACAGTGTCATAAATTTGAAGAAGCTGCGGCAAACTTTAAAAAAGCAATTGCTATGGATAGTAAATATCCAGACCCATGCAACAATCTGGCTGTTGCTTACTCTAACATGGGCAGAATTGACGATGCCATTGTAGCACTCAAGCAAGGACTAGCGATTAATCCTTACTATCCTGAAGGATATAATAATTTGGCTTCCTTCTTAATCATGAAAAAGGAGCTCGATCAAGCAGAACAATGCCTCAATGTTGCGCTAAAACTACGTCCATATTATGGAAAAGCCTACTTCAATTTAGGTCGACTATATTTAGAAAGGGGCGACCAAGAGAAAGCATGGCAATTGTTTAAAGATAGCTGTACTAAAGCAGACTTAGATACCGATATGGGCTTTGCAACCTATGCAAAAGCTAGTCTAGGTCTGCAGAAATTTGATGATGCAATTTTTGGTTTCAAAAAGACACTTGAACTTAATCCAAATTATCCGGAAGCTAAATTTAATTTAGCTAATGCCTATTTTTTGTCTAACAAATACGATCAAGCCATCGCACTTTACGAAAACATACTCGCAACGACACCGCAAGAAACACGCGCCTGGTACAATAAAGGAGAAGCTCACGTTAAAATTAATCAACCAGAAAAAGCATTAATCTGTTTTAAAAAAGTAGAACACATGCACGACTCAATGCCACAACTTTCTATAAGAATGGCAGGATGTTATGAAAAATTGGGAAATGTACCCGAAGCAAAAAAGGAGCTCGTAACATTAATAAATAATGCTAAAGCTCCTGATTCTATGCGCCAAATAGCAAAAGGTTTATTCAATCAACTTGAAAAACATTACGCCCAGGCCTAACTTCTTTACTTACATTAAGGAACCAACGGCCTTCTTGATTCTGTCAAAGGCGCTATGGCAGGTTGCCCTGTTGTTGGTTGCACAACCGCCGCCATCGGGTTAACCGATTCAAGTTTTGGTGTTTCCTCTATCACGGCAGCAGATTTTGATATAGGTTGTTCTGCTGTTGATGGCACAATTGCAGCCATTGGATTAACCGATTCACGTTTTGGTTTTTCTATTGGTTCAGAAGCTTTTGGTGTCTCCATTTGTTTAGGCGCTTGGACAGACTCTCCATGCACTGCAGGTTCAGATGCTAGCACATCTGCCGTAGGAGGAGTTGCTGCTGCAGTTGGTCCAACCTTAGCGGCCTCTTGTACAATTGCCGATTTAACAACATTAATAGGCTCTGCTACCATTGCTGTTGGTTCTATTGGAGAAATTACTGCTGGCTTTTCTGCTACAGGAGGCATTGATGTGGCAACTGCAGAAGTTGTCACTGCTGATGACATCACTGTTGCTGGTGCATTTTCTTCGCCTTTTCGTGTAGACAAATAATACGCAACACCACCGCCCACTGCCGCTACTGTTGCAGCTGCTGCCCCAACAAGTACAGGATGGTCTTTAATGACACCCATCACACCGCCCGCAGATTCAGTTACGGGAACTTCAACCGGTTTTTTTACTTCATCCAATGCGTTAGAGGGCGCTGTAAACAGCACCCCTACCATTGATCCTATGAGTACGTATTTGTATATCTTCATAATTATATTCCTACGTTATGCTCCGCGCACTATTTACAACAAATCATCATTCGTGTTGTACATAGCCTCTTCAAACAGACGTTGCGCTTTGACTTCTTGGTACTTGTTATAACCAACATAGCCTAATCCACCAATTACCGCTGTTGCTCCAAGAGCAATACCAGCTGCTGCATATGGGTGATAGGTGATTGCCGTTTTCAACTTTTGTAAACTTTCTGCGGCAACCGCTTTTGCTTTGCTTATTGCTTCTTGAGCAGTGTAAAGTACAGATGGCTTGTTGTAATACTGATTATAAGCATATACACCACCAGCAACAGCCGCACCAACTCCTACTGCTATAGCAGCCGAAGCTTTAGGATTATTCGCAACAGCATTTTTCACCGAATCAACTGCATTGGCAGCCATTACTTTAGTTTTTTGTGCTGCATCTACCGCCATTGCCTTAGCAGACTGGGCCGTTCTTGTTGCTTTATCAGCAAGACTTTCAGCTTTTGATACCGTTGTCATTGAGACAGCAACCAGTGCTGTGAGTAAAATATAATTCTTCATATTCATTCTCCTTTTATTATGTAACTATTAATTATAAATTTTTCAAAAAATCTCATTCTATTTTTGTTGAGGGCGATAGATAATTGCCGGTTGCGATTTTTGTAAGGATTCTTCTGCAACCGCTTTTGCTTTATCTATTGCTTCTTGAGCCGTGTAATTGTAATACTGATTAGCTACAGCAGCTGAAGTCGCAGGACTGTTCACCGCTGTATTTTTTGTTGTTGCTGCCATTGATTTAGTTTTATTGGCCGCCGCCGCGTCGAGCGCCGCTTTTTCTTTAGCTGCTTGGGCTGTTTTTATTGCTTTATCAGCAAGACTTGAAGCTTTTGATAGTGTACCCATTGATACTGCAACCAGCACTGCAAACAACATATAATTCTTCATATTCACTCTCCTTTGACTTGGTCTTTAGCCATTAATTATAAATTCTTTCCAAACATTTCTTCATACTTTGCTCGAGCGTCATCAAGATTTTTTTGTTCTTCGAGTTCAATTTCTTTTATATTTTTGCCCGCTTTTTTCAAAGCCTTGTAAGCTTCTTTTTCTTCTTCAAAAGCTTTTTTAAATGCAGTTGCATCTGGACAGTTCAGATCTTCAATAGCTTTAGTCGTTTTTTCTCGAGCCTCTTCAAAAGTAATCTTTGCTTTTATTTCCTTCTTGATAGCGTCAAATTTTGATTCCGCCTGACAAACGCCAGAAACAACCAAAGCTGCTACCACTAACGTCAGTCCTAATCTATTTATCTTCATACATACTCTCCTTTTTTATTAGGTTATTTTAAAATATATAAACATTTCTATCTGTAATTTAATTATATATTAAAAAATAAACAAAATGCAATGATTGATAAAAAAAAATAAAAAAAGTTAAAAAAGCCCTGTAAATTCAGGATAAAATCGATTTTTTTCGAAAAAAATCAGTCCAAGGACTTTTTTTGACCCCCCCCGTTTTTCTTAGTATTATTAAAAACAATCATCTTGAACGCTATTAACAATTAACCCTCACACGGCTTAAAAGCCGTGGTTTAGGGGACCCCGGAAAAGGGCTTAGGCCAATTCGTCCCCAGTCTTGAAAAGACCTGGGGTTTTCTGGGGATAAAATAAAGAAACCATATGAATAAACAGTACGAACACTCTTCATCTGAAGCACAAGCTCAACAAAAATGGGCTGCAGAAAAAACCTATAGTTTAGAAAACAATCCGGGCAAACTTTATTCCATCGATACACCGCCACCAACAGTTTCTGGCAGTCTTCATATCGGCCATATTTTCTCCTACACTCAAACCGATATTATTGCCCGCTATAAACGCATGCAGGGTTTTTCTGTATTTTATCCCTTTGGCTTTGATGATAACGGACTACCAACCGAACGTTATGTCGAAAAAAAACGAGACGTTCGCGCACATGGCATGCCTCGCTCAGAATTCATTAAAATATGCCTTGAAGAAACACATAGCGTTGAACAACAATTCGTTGATCTCTGGCAACGTATGGGGCTCTCTGCAAACTGGGAAAATTGTTATTCAACAATATCCGATTTAGCACGTAGACTTTCACAAGAATCATTCATCAAGCTCTATAAAAAGGGCTACATCTATCGCAAGCATGAACCAGCACTCTATTGCACAACCTGCCGCACTTCTGTTGCCCAGGCAGAACTTGATGACGTACAAAAACCTTCATTCTTTAATGACATTGTGTTCAAAGATGCAGAAGGCAACAACCTTATTATCGGCACAACACGCCCCGAATTATTACCATCGTGTGTTGCACTTCTGTTCAACCCCGATGATGCACGCTATCAACATTTACGTGGTCAAAAAGCTACTGTTCCTCTCTTTGATTATGAAGTTCCAATCCTAGAAGATGAACATGTGTCCATCGAAAAAGGAACAGGGCTCGTGATGTGTTGTACCTTTGGTGACAAAACAGACATCGAGTGGTACAAAAAATTTAAATTACCCTACAAACAATCCATTACTCTTGATGGCAAATTTGCTCCAGAAACTGGCATTTTGACAGGACTCAAAGTTCCTGAAGCACGAGCTAAGGTTCTTGAAGAACTGGCAAAAAACAATTTGTTGATTGGCCAAAAGCCAATCACCCATTCGGTCAATACGCACGAACGATGCAAAAAAGACATTGAATTTGTAGCGCTTGAGCAATGGTTTGTGAATATTCTTGATCATAAACAAAAATTCCTAGAGATGGCCGACAAGGTAGATTGGTACCCAGCCTTCATGCAAGCTCGCTACAGAGATTGGGTGGAAAATTTAAGTTGGGATTGGTGTATTTCACGCCAGCGCTTTTTTGGTATCCCTTTCCCTGCTTGGCACTGCAAGGCCTGTAACCACATTATGGTAGCAGATATCACCCAGCTTCCTATTGATCCACAAGAAACTCCGTTCTCTGGCTCATGCGACAAATGTGGCAGCACTGATATTGCCCCTGACACTGACGTTATGGACACCTGGAACACTTCTTCCATTACGCCATACATTGTGTTTGCTTTGTATGAAAATAATGACAAAATCTCCATCGATGATCCTGCAGTGCATAATTTTATCCCTATGAGCATGCGTCCTCAAGCGCACGACATTATCCGCACCTGGGCTTTTGATACGATTGTAAAAGTATGGATGCACCACGAAACCATTCCATGGCACAACATTGTGATATCCGGACATGTGTTGAGCGATGCAAAAGAAAAAATTTCTAAATCCAAAGAGAACTCACCACTTGTGCCAGAAAACTTACTCAAAACTTATTCTGCGGACGTTATCCGTTATTGGACAGCAACCGGCAGCTTGGGCTACGACATTGCTTTTTCTGAAACACAGCTGAAAATTGGCCAACGCCTCGTAACAAAATTATGGAATGCCTTCTGGTTCACCAAAGAGCATATTACGGCGCTGGAAAACCCAAAGGTAATGCCAAAAAATCTTGGTCAGGTAAACGAATGGATTCTACATACCGTCAACAATCACTTTGAAAACTACAAAAAATATTTTGAAGTTAACGAGTTCGGGTTAGCACTCCAACCTATTGAAAAGTTTTTCTGGAATGATTTCTGTGATAACTATTTAGAACTCATCAAAAATCAGTTATTCAACCCAGAACTTTATTCGGCTGAAGAAGTTGCCGCAACACGCTGGACGCTGTATCATGTGGGACTACGCATCCTACAAATGTATGCACCGTACATACCCCATGTGACCGAGACTATTTATGGAGAATTGTATAAACAACACGAAGGCAAAGACTCGCTGCATCAAACCAAATTTGCTGATGCTCAATACCCGTTTGTCTTTACCCAAACAGCCGCTACCATGGAGCGAATTGTGGCATTAACTGGTGCAGTCAGAAAACTCAAGACAGAAAAGCAACTTTCGCTCAAAACAGCTCTTGAATCTTTAACTATTCATGTTGAAGACGCTGCTGCGCTTGAACACCTCAAGCAGCAAGAACAACTCATTAAGGGCGTCACACAATCAGTTGCGCTCGTTTATGTGGTTGGCAAACTTGAAACTGCAGCATTAGAAGAAAAAGATGGATTATGGCACGGCAAGGTTGGACTGTGATCGCTTTAAAAAACTCTGTCCGGAAAATTAAGATAAACGAAAAAAAACTTATTGCTCAGGCAGAAAAGATCCTGTATATTCTTAAGTATACCGATTTTGATTTAGGCATACTGCTGACAACCAACAAAACCATCCGCACTTACAACAAACAGTATCGAGGTAAGGATAAACCAACTGACATTCTATCATTCAGTTATCACCCTGACCTTAAAGCCGGCCAACGCATTAAGCCTAAAACAGAAGAGGATAAAAATTTGGGCGACTTGATTATATCGCTTGAATATGTTCAAAAGGATGCACAAAAATGGGAGCAAACGTTTGAGCAGCGCATGCAAATTCTGCTTGTGCACGGCATTTGTCATCTGCTCGGCTATGACCATGAAAAAGATGAAGAGTACGAAGTGATGCATAAAAAAGAACAAGAAATTTTAAAACAACTTACTCAGTAGGGATCTTTAGTAGTGGAACACGCACAATTAGCAAACACGATTGAATATCATAACCACACCTATGAAGAAAAAAACACTTGGAAATCATACGGCCGCAATATAGCTAATGGCGCAACTCATTCAATAGGTTCACACTTAGGAAGCGATCTTTACAGCCTGGTAAAAAATCGCATTTTCTCTGCCAAACAAAAACAAACAAATCAAAATGATAATGATGACCTTTCAACTATCATCGCGCTTCAACAAATGCTAGACCAAGAAGCAGAGCAATTAAAAAACATGTCTGAAGTAATAGAATCACTCGAGAATGATCCTATCAGAGCCGATGCCTGCAAAAAAATGAAAAATCAACTTACTGTTTTAAGTCTTCAGCATATGGAAAAACGTATGCATTTGGCTGGTTATGGACAACAAAAAAAACCTACAACCGCAACAGCTCCTGTCTATCAATCAAAATTGGCTGAACAAAAACAAGAACAACAAACGCCTCCAGCCACAGGTACTACCATTGCTTAACCTTCTCAGGACTTAATATGATTATACGTCGATCTTCCATATCAATACTGAACGCGCTAATTTTATTATGTACTGCCTCGTCGATACATTCAGCACAACCTCCCCAATCACCATCAAGCCCTGCATATGAAGTTGGCATGGCTTTACTCAAAGCAGGCGCTGGAGCAATTGTCGCACGAGCATGTTATGATCTTTATGATCGAGCAATGCATGATCCGAAAGAAAAAAAAGAAAAAGAAGAAGCTGAACGTAAAGAAAAAGAACAGCATAGAGAACTGCAAGAAAGATCTCTCTGTATCGCTGAAAGTGAGGCAATACAAAAAGGATATATCTTAGTCCTACAAGTTTGCAATTCTGGGATCCCTAAAGAAAAATGTGATGAGTTACGCAATAAGCATTTAACGCTACTTGTCCTGAACACAGAGAATAAAATCCGCAAAGAAGAGCTACAAAATAATCGCTTAAACAGCTTAGAGCAAACAATTCAGCAACCAGCTCAATCGCTCAAAGAAGCTACGCAGCCAAAATTTCTTTCTGCGGTATCTGCAGCAGCAAAAAGCGTAAACTAAACCTTTAAGACATTTGGCCGTTTAAACGCCAAATACACAACGCCAATTAAGTTTGGAATAGCAACGAACGTCAACACCGTATCCATCATTTCCCACACCAATTGCACGCGCATCATAGAGCCTAGAAAAATGAGCGATACGGTGAATAGCAAATACGCATTCACCCATCGAAATCCTGCCAACGCGGCAAAACTTTGTCTTCCATTAAAACTATTGCCCATCACGGTCGTCAATGCAAACAAAGCAATACTACCGGTTAAAATCCAACGTCCAAATACTGGCGAATGCATTTTGAATACCTCGTACACCAAGGTACTACGAAATTCTCCTTGCATCCAAATGCCCGTCACTAAAACGAGCAGACCAGAAACGAGTGATAAAAAAGCATCAGCGCCAGCTGAAAACATTGCCAAAATACCTTGATCGGTCGGCTTTTCTACATCTGCCATAGCATGAGGAATTGACGAAGTACCAATGCCTGATTCGGTAATAAAAATGCCACGATAGACGCCCGTTCGCATTGTCTGAAACAACGTAACACTTACTAAACCGCCCGCTGCTGCCACAGGAGAAAACGCCCCTTGAAAGATCAATGTGAATGCCTGACCTAATGCGCTTAAATCTTTAAGCAAAATAATTGCAGCAAATGAAACATAGCCAATAAACATAATTGGCACGAGTTTGCTTGCAACAGCGCTCACGCGTTGCGCACCACCTCGCAACACAACCCAAACGAACAATCCTAGACCTAGCCCGGTAACCCATGCTGGAACATGCTCATGTGCCAAGATTGAAGCCAATGTATTAGCTTGCACTCCTGACCAACCTGCCATTAAAAGTGCCATGGCAAGACCGTACCACACAGCAAGCCATGGTTGCACTTGAGCAAGGTAACGCATTGGTCCACCAATGATATGCCCATCAACGGTTTTAATGCGGGTATCTAAAGCAAATACAACCTCAGTAAACTTAATCGCTGATCCAATAAAAATATATACGATAAGCCAAAATAATGCGCCAGGACCACCGACCATAATTGCCAATGTCGGACTTACAATATTACCAATGCCAATGGTAGTAGCCATAGCAGTAAATAAAGCACCAATGGAACCGATAGTCCGCATTTGACCTTCGCCTGCTTGATGCTTGCCTTTAGTGGCGCCTTTGGCGAGAAGTTTTATGAACAAAGGAAAGGCACGGATCTGTAAAAACCCATATTTAACCGTTAAAACAATCCCTATGCCAAAGAATAGTATCGTTGCTGGCAGCGCCAAAATATCATTATTAAGCCAAGCGAAAAATTGTAACAAATCCATGAATACGTCTTTCTCTATACCCTTCGACAAAGCTCAGGGATGTCGGCGGGTGGGTGCTATTGATTTCTGGAGAACATTGCTCATACAAGGCAGGGCCGTCCTTCCTGAGCTTTGTCGAAGGATAGCGGCACATAGACTCGCTTATTTAACCTTGAAAGCATACCAGTGCCAAGGATTTTCTCTATACTTTCTTTGTCCTCAAAAAAATCCCCCCCGATTAAAGCTATGCTAATTGAGTACTCAACTACTTAATTAGCACAATAAATCAATTGACCTTGCCTGAGTGATTATGCTAGTGTGGTAGTAGACTACTTAATTAGCATGGGAGAAACAATGATAAAAAGAGATTTAATAAATGCGTTATTACGTTTTACCAAATTTCCCGTAGTAGGAATTTTTGGCCCTCGCCAATCGGGTAAAACAACTCTAGCAAGAGATGTTTTTAAAAATCATAAATATCTCAACTTTGAAGATCCAGATACACAAGACTTTGCCACTACTGATCCACGTGGATTTTTAACAACGCATAGCAATGCACATGGCATTATTCTCGATGAATTTCAGTATGTGCCACAAATACTTTCTTACATACAACTTGAATCTGATGAAAAAAAAAGGCCCGGTTATTTTGTTTTGACCGGATCTCAAAACTTTTTAATGAACCAAGCCATTACGCAATCACTTGCTGGTAGAATTGGGATTTTAACGTTGCTTCCTCTGTCCTTGCATGAACTGAGCGACAGCACATTATTGCCGAACAATGTTAATGAAGCGCTCGTCAAGGGAAGCTATCCCAGAATGTATACTGATCCATTCACCCCTGATGAGTTTTATCCTTCCTACATTCATTCATATGTCGAACGGGATGTACGACAACTGGTTAATGTTGAAAACCTAAGAACTTTCAGAAAATTTATACAATTGTGCGCCGCTCGCGTTGGACAACTGCTGAATGTTTCTGATTTGGCAATGCATTGTGGCATAAATCAAAAAACAGTTAATCAATGGATTTCAATACTTGAAGCAAGTTACATTATGTACACGCTTATGCCCTATCATGAAAACTTTACTAAACGCGTTATAAAAACGCCAAAGTTATTCTTTTATGATACGGGAGTTGCATGTTCTCTTTTGGGCATCAAAACACCCGAAGAGCTGAATCTTAGTCCATGGAAAGGGCACTTATTTGAATGCATGATTGTTTCAGATTTCTACAAACAATTTTATAATACCGGCTCTAATCCATCACTTTATTTTTGGCGCGATAAAAATGGGTATATTGAAATAGATTGTATAGTTGAACATGCAACAAAGCCTGTTCCTATAGAAATTAAGTCAGTAGAAACAATGAGCTCTGACCTATTCAAGGGCTTAGGGAAATGGTACGAATTAACAGAAACTGACGCTAGCTCTGGCCATCTGGTATACGGCGGCGACCTTACACAAAAGAGAGCTCATGGCGCTATAGTAAGCTGGAAAAAATCCGGCTCATTAATCGATACCATAATAAAACCTACAACCTAGTTCTCACAAAACCCGGCTAAAAACTTTCTCTATGTTTTCTTTGCCAAAAATGACAATGCCTTACGCATCATTTGGTCAAAAGGAACAGTAACTTCAGTAGTCGACTCACGCAAGTGACGCATCGCAGCAGAAATTTCTGGACGAGAATAATGCAGCGACTCAAGAACTTCTTGAAGGTTTTGCCAATCGGTAACCTGCGCTGAACCGGCAATCTTCATTCCCTTGTCAAGCAACTTAGCGACCTTATGTTTAAGTTGCACAATCATTTGCTCAGCCTTTTTAGGTCCAATGCCACTCACCTTGCTCAATCCTCGCTCATCACCCGACTGTACGATTTCTATAAACCGCTCTGCTCCCAAAGAACCTAAAGCAGCTAGCCCAATTTTAGGGCCTATGCCCGAGCAGTCAATAATGAGCAGGAACACAGCTTTTTCAAGCTCGGTACTGAACCCAAAGAGAGACGGCCCTTGCTCTTGATTCCAATGCATATAGGCATGAAGCTGTGCCGCTTGACCAACCTGAAACAGTGACTCATGAGGCACTTGAACCTGCAAACCTATGCCGCCCACTTCTACTACAACCGCTTGTTCTTGAATATTTTTTATAGTACCACTTATAGATGTAATCATCGTTTGTACTCCTTTATGTATATAAATAAATTTGCGAAGGGAATGCCCTTCAAGTTCGCTCGCAAAGCTCGCTACCTTCAGGGAAGACGGCGGGATGAGCTGGTTGTTCTCATAAAACTAATGAACCCAAAATTGAATCCTTTGAGCATAATACAACAAATCCAAAAAGGAAAAATAACCCGCCATCAACCCCTTTTTGCCATATTTTATTGACAAACTCTATTCTTGTGCTACATTTCTAATCATTACACCATGCGTGTAGTTTTGCGGGAATAGCTCAATTGGTAGAGCGTTGCCTTGCCAAGGCAAAGGTTGCGGGTTCGAGTCCCGTTTCCCGCTCCAAAAAATTCATTGAGTTGGGTTTAAGGTTAAACCTATACATTCCCTCAATACATGATATACAGTAATTATTATTATTTTGTTGGAGCCTATTCCTCAAGAAGGTCAGCTCCTTGTACCAATATATTGTTTGATGACTATATCAAACGACAGAGAAAGGTTATCCCTATGAAATCAATTATGGAAGAAGCATCATCAATTGCCAAAGCAATAGAAAAAGGCTGGGCTCGCGCAGGAAAACCTCAAGAGTTTACGGTCAAAGTATTTGAAGAAGCTGAAAAAAACTTCATCGGTCTTACCACCAAACCAGCAAAAATAGGGCTCTTTTTTCAAGAGCAACCAACCTATCAAACAAACAATAAGCCTTCATTCAAAGAACGCCCACAACAACAACCACAATCGCAGCCGCAAGCAAGAAAACCGCAGCCACAAAGGCCGCAACCTTCTCAATTTTCGCAACCAGCTCAACCACAAGTCAGAGAAGATCAACCATTTGCTGATAAACAAGCAAAGAAACACCCTACATCTTCACCTTGGAATGATGAATTAGTTGCAGCTGCACAAGAATGGGTTAAGGACTCGTTACGCATATTAAACCTTGAAAACATTCAGTTTACGGTAGAAGTTGACCGCTATGCGCTTAAATTAAACTTCGCTGGACAAATCACTCAAGGTGGCGAGAAAGAAAAAACATTATTCCGTAGCTGGGCATACTTAATTATGCAAGCCTTGCGCCAAAAATTCAAACGTCCTCTCAAAGGCTTAAAAGTAATCTTGATGAGCAATGCATGATCTTGAGTCATGATGACCAAGTGATTATAGCGCAATGTACACCAAACGGATCTGGTGCGATTGCGCTTTTACGCATTTCTGGCACCCACGCTATTTCTGTCGCCTCAAAAATCAGTAAGCTTGCCTCCGGCAAATCATTACTATCGCTCCCTACGCACACCGTGCATTTTGGCTTTATTATTGACGCTCAGGGCAATCATATTGACCAAGTAATGTTTACCATTATGCAAGGGCCAAAAACGTTTACCGGTCAAGATGTTGTAGAAATAACCTGCCACAACAATCCATTTATTATTCAAGAAATTATAGATCAAGCACTCGCTCACGGAGCACGCCTTGCACAAGCAGGTGAGTTTACTAAGCGCGCTGTACTTAATGATAAAATTGACCTTATCCAGGCAGAAGCAATCAATGAATTGATTCATGCCAACACTCAAATGGCTCTCAAAAAATCGCTTGCACAACTTGAAGGTAGTTTTTCCAGCTGGATTTTCGCTATCGAAAAAACTTTAATTAAAGCACTCGCGTTTTCAGAAGCAAGCTTTGAATTTATTGATGAAGAGATGACATTTTCTAATCAGATTAAACAAATGATTAGCTCAACACTACAGACTATCACCGTAATAAAAAAAACATTTGACCAGCAATTGCATATTCGACAAGGTGTCCGCATTGCTATCATTGGATCGGTGAATGCTGGAAAATCTTCACTCTTTAATGCTTTACTTCACAAAGAACGCGCTATTGTTACCAACATTGCAGGCACAACACGTGATGTTATTGAAGCTGGTGTTTATAAAGATAATTCTTATTGGACACTTATCGACACAGCAGGACTGCGGCAAACCAATGATATTATTGAAAAAGAAGGCATTAAGCGATCTGGCCAAGAGGCGCAACTCGCTGATATTATTCTCTTAGTTTTTGATGGATCACGAACCATAAGTGGCGATGAGCAGATCGTCTACAAAGAGTTGTTGGAAAAATATCAACACAAAACTATTATCATACAAAATAAAGCCGATTTGCCTGCTCATTACAATGAATTAATCGCTCAGCTATCTGGCGTCATAGCATTATCAAGCAATGATGCAATTGCTGTTGCCAAGGTCGAAGAAAAAATTTCCTCAACAATAACTGCTTTGCTAGAAAAAAACGAGTCGCCATTTTTACTCAACAAGCGGCATTACAATTTGCTCATTGATCTTGAAAAGCGCTTACTAGAAATAGACAGCATGTTATTACATGAATCGCCGGCATATGAATTATTGTCTTATCACCTCAATGACGCATTGGCATTCCTTTGTGAATTAACAGGAAAAACTATTAGCGAACAAGGTATGGATGCAGTTTTTAGAGAATTTTGCGTTGGAAAATAAATAATAAACAAGATATTAAAAATTAAAGATTATTAGGGCATTGGCAATGAAAAAAATTGTTATCTTTAGTTCTTATGGCGGCGGTGGCCATACTGCAGTTGCAAATGCTTTAACCGGCTATTTAAGTAATGAATATGAAATAGTCGTCACCAATGTTTTTAGCCAGGTACTTGGATCTCTTGACCCTATTAAAACATTTTCTTTTGGAAAAGGTTCAGGGGAAGATGTATACAACTACTTCATGCCACTCAAATGGTATGGCTTTCTTAATTTTTACTACTCCCTTGGCGCAATTTTCTTTAATTTGCGCCGCACAAAAGTTAAAAAATTATTAAAAACCTACATTCAAGAGCAAAAACCGGACATTATTATCTCGGTGATTCCCATAATCAATAACAGTATTTTATGTGTTGCCCAAGAACTCAACATTCCTTTTTTACTTATACCTACTGACTTAGATATTACCACTTTCCTTGAAGGCATCAAAAGCCCAGCCTACGAAAAATTTAAAATAGCTCTAGCTTTTGAAGACGAAGAAGCCCGTGCAAGACTTTCCCAAGCAAAAATAGAAGAAAAAACAACACACATTACTGGATTTGTAGTCCGTCCCGATTTTTTTGAGCCCAAAAATCGCTCATTACTCAAAAGGGAATTTAAATTAGAAGAAGATAAGCCCACTGTGCTGCTCTTGCTTGGCGCTGTAGGATTACAATCCTTATATTCATTTACACAAGAACTGGGAAAGCTTTCTTTTCCCGTTAACCTCATAATCTGCACCGGTAGGCAAGTTGAAATTAAAAATAAAATTGATGCTTTGCGGTTCCCTAACCATATCACTAAAGTCACTGTAGGTTTTACCCACCGCATCTCTGATTTAATGGCAATGGCAGACATTCTTATTACTAAATCTGGATCCGTTAGTGTCTGCGAATCAATATATACTGAGCTACCAATGATTCTGGATGCTACCACAAAAATACTAGCCTGGGAACAAGCAAATCATCGCTTTGTACAACGTCACAAACTTGGTACTTCGGTAATGAAAGAAAACAACTTAGCAACTCTTGTCACCCAACTATTAAAAAATTCTGCCATCTTTGCATCGTACCAAAACAATCTCGCCTTGTTGCAAAAAAAGCATGGCGGCAACCAAGTAAAAAATCTTATTAAATCAATGCTCTAGCATTCTACTCCACCACTATGTCATGCTATAAAAAATGGATGAGTTATTGAACTAGCCCCACACACGGCTAAAAAGCCGTGGTTTAGGGGACCCCTGGAAAAAGGGCTTTAGCCCATAATCACAGTCTTGAAAAAACGTAAGGTTTTCTGGGGATAAAACAATGGTGGGTTATGAAAAAAATAATAATTTTTACTTCTACTGGTGGAGGCGGCCACACTGCCGTTTCAAATGCTTTAAAAAAGTACCTAGATGATACATATACCATAGAAATCAACGATGTGTTTAACGATGTTCTAGGGCCACTTGATCTTACCAACTATCTTACTGGTGGAAGATTAACCTATGTGGGTATCTATAATTATTACACCGCCAAAAAATGGTATCGCTTCCTTAACTTTATGTTTAAGCCTGCTGCTTGGTTCTTTAACACCATTGCGCGAACTAAAATACACACGCTCCTCAAAAACTACTTTACGCAAACAAAGCCCGATCTTATTATTTCCGTTGCGCCACTGGTTAACAGCTTTATTCTTGATGTTGCACAACAAAAAAACATTCCTTTTCTTCTGGTTCCCACGGATCTTGATCTCGACACCTTTATCATCAACATAAAAAAACCAACCTATAAAAAATTTAAGATTGCTTTGCCTTTTGATGATGCACAAGAAAAGAACGAGCTTGCTCAAGCAAAAATTCCGTCTTCCATGTATGACATTACAGGATTTGTAGTAGGGCCAGAATTTTTTGAACCAAAAGATAAAGATGCTATCAAAAATCAGTATAAAATCACAAAAGACAAACCTGTCATTCTTGTAATATTGGGATCTCTTGGCTCGCAAGCACTTTATGAATTTGCGCAACAACTCGCACAACTTTCATTTCCTGCTCATCTTATTCTGTGTTTGGGCAAAGAAGCGCTTTCAAAAGAAGCTGTTCAATCTATCACGTTTCCCAAGTATATAACGGTATCGATGATAGCATTTACCGATCGAGTCTCAGATCTCATGGCAATAGCCGATCTTCTTATTACAAAATCTGGATCAGTAAGTGTGAATGAAGCAATCTATATGAATCTACCAATGATATTAGATGCAACATCATCCATTCTCACCTGGGAAGCATATAATCATGATTTTATAAAAAAACATGGGTTTGGCACCAATATCACCGATTTTACTCAATTGACACAACTGGTAACTTATATACTTATGCCTCCTGCAACTCAACTAGGTTTATATAAAAATAATCTCGTTATCTTTGAAAAAAAACATGGTGGCGATGAAATCAAAAAACTCATTAAAGCTATAATTTAAAGTTCAGGTGCAAAACCTGTTTATTTGCTATAATGAACCTTAATAAGTACTTATTGCTCTCTAATTTCACCACAAAAAAATACAAATCGATCACTTTAGGTTAAAGGACCAATTGCATGGAGCATATATTAAAAACAATCACTCTCGCTCCCGACACCAATCTCGTTATTTCTAGACCGAGCGTTGACGACGCCGCTGCCATTATTGAATTTCTCAATATGGTGGGTGGGGAAACAGATTTTTTAACCTTTGGACTCAATGGTTTTCCACTTTCTCTGGCAGAAGAACAACAAACGATTGTAGAAAGTTTGGAATTTAATATTTGCTTGATGCTTGTTGGTAGGGTCAATGGTGAAATTGCCTCGCAGTTGTTTCTGCAACGCTCCAAAGATGTTCCTTTGACTTCGATTGGCGATATTGGGATTTCAGTCAGTAAAAAATACTGGGGCTTATCTATAGGGCGCCATATGATAATGACGGCCATAGAATGGGCAAAAACTAACAATCTCACAAAATTGCAGCTTCAAGTAAGTTCAAATAATGAGCGAGCAATTGGCTTATATAAAAAATTAGGCTTCATTATTGAAAACACCGTCACACAAGATATCATGAAAATTAATGACACTCCATGCGACGACTACATTATGGGCTTAGAATTGTAATCAGAGAAAACCAAAACAAAAAATAGGGCAATGAGATAAAACTCATTGCCCTATTTATATAATCTCTAAAAAGTTAGAAATTAACCAACCATTACGCGAACTTCATCACGTCTGTTTGGCCATTGTTCTTTTCTGTCACCAGTAACTGGTTTGCCATTAAGCATCGCTGGAACTTCTTTTCCGCGACCAATAATCTTAATGTTTTCTTTTGGAATACCTTTTACTACCAATGCATCACGAAGAACCGCAGCACGTTTTTCTGATAGCGCAAGGTTATAGGTAGCTGAACCAGCTGAATGGTCAGCGTGGCCATCAATGTAAACTAATGGATCTACGCCACGTTTTTCTGACTCTTCCATTGATTTCTTAATTTCATTAACGTTGTGAGCAACGCTATTTTTTTGATCATCTTTAATGTTGTAACGATCAAAGTCAAAGTATACTACCTTGAATTGTTTTTGTTCTGCATCTTCCCAAGTGAAATCACCAGCTTTAGGGGTTGAAGCATCAATTTTTGTTGCAATGCCATCAACTAAAGCAAATTCGCCCAACTCTTCATCAAAAAAGCTGCTGATGCTACCATCTGCTGTTGGTATATCAATGCTTGATGATACTTGAGATTTGTTTTTTGCTTTTGACTTATTCTTTTGGCAACCAGACACGCTTAGTAATAAAATTACTAGAAATAATGACCCTGTGTTCTTCATAGCTTCCTCTGCATCATCAGTAGACTTTGTTATCAATATAGTTCATATCAACAGCACTTTATCACATTTTTAGTCATTTTTCTACTCATTATACATTATATTTTGTATAATAAAGACAAGACAACCTAATATAAGCTACACGAATGTCTCGATTTGTAAAAATTGATGGGACTATAAAAATGAAAATTACCAACGGAAATTAATGAAAAAAATATTAATTAATAATAACCCCTGGCAAACGCGTATAGCAATAACCAAGGATGAAGCGCTACAAAACATTTACTTTTCAGCGCATGCAACTGAGAACCTTGAGCGCATATTTTTCAAGGGCATTATTACCAAAGTACTGCCAGGAATTCAAACCGCTTTTGTAGAAATTGGCCAAGATCGCGCAGGATTTCTCCATATTTCAGAGATTGATCGCGAACTAGCAATAGAAAAGATCAGTAAACACATTCAAATGGATGATGGCGAAAGAGTAGAGCGCCCATCAAGCAGGCAACCGCTTGATATCAGCAAAATTTTACGTGAAGGCGACCCTATCCTAGTCCAAGTCAGCAAAGAACCGGTCTATGAAAAAGGAGCAAAGTTAACCACCTGCTTTACCCTTCCAGGACGTTTTGCTGTATTGATGCCTAATATTCCACGCATCGGTGTTTCTAAAAAGATTGAAGACCGCGAAGAACGCAACAGACTCAAAGACATCGTCAAAAATCATTTGCCTGACACCATGGGTGCGATTATTCGTACCACATCAGAAAATCGCAACGCAACAGAAATTGGTAAAGATCTTGACTTCTTGATCCAGACATGGAACGACATTCAAAAGAAATTCGAGACCGCTGAACCTAAAGAAAAATTGCACGAAGACCTTGATCTTACCCTGCAAGTGGTCCGTGATAACCTCGACGATGATGTTGAATTTGTTATTGCCGACACCAAACTAGACCAAAATGCCATCTATAAATTTGTAAAAAACATAGCACCTGAATACTCCCATAAAGTAAAAATTTATGATGGCGCTATGCCTTTATTTGAGCATTTTAATATCGAAAAACAAATTGAAGCAGTACTCAATAAAAAAGTAGAACTGAAATCTGGCGGCTCACTCATTATTGAATCAACAGAAGCTATGACCGTTGTTGACGTTAACACCGGCAAGTTTGTTGGCAAAAGCAACATGGAAGAAACCATATTTAAAACCAACCTTGAGGCTGCTGAAGAAGTTGTACGCCAACTTCGCTTGCGCAACATTGGTGGTTTGATTGTTATTGATTTTATCGACATGGCGATATCGGGCAACCGACAAAAGCTGTTCAAGTTTTTTGAGAAGAACCTTAAAGAACAAGATAAATTCCAATCAGTTGTACTCAAAGTTTCTGAGTTTGGCCTTGTGCAAATGACGCGTAAGCGCTCAGGAAAAACATTGGTACAAGAGTTGACTCATGATTGTCCTACCTGCAAAGGTTCTGGATTTATTAAGTCGCTGCAAACTGAATGCTATTGGATCCTCAGAAAGGTTAAAGAATTCCTTCAAGCTCAAAAGCCGCAAGAGATTACGTTGACCGTAAATTCTGATATGTTTACCTATATCAGCAATACTGAATACAATGCAATTCTGTATCTTGAAAAAAACTTTACCTGCAAAATTGCAATCCAGGATGACAAGAAACTTGCACTTTCTCAGTACAAAATCGAAAAAAAATGATACAGTAACTTAGATTCGATCTAAGCAATCTTTAAAATACCATCTCCCCTCTCAGTAGGCACAGTGGTACTAGTAAAAAGGCATATACCGTGGCAAAAACCGCATCTGTTCTCGACCGTTATCCAGAGTACGAAGTTAATATCGGCATGGAAGTCCATACCCAATTAACCACCAAAACTAAAATATTTTGTACATGCGCCAATGAAGTGGTCAAAGACCCAAACACTAATATTTGCCAAATCTGCGCTGGACATCCTGGTGTGTTGCCCGTACTCAATAAACAAGTTCTTGATTATGCGATTCTCGCCGGACTCGCAACAAACAGTACCATCGCAAGCGTATGCCAATTTGCCCGTAAACATTACTTTTATCCTGACTTGCCTAAAGGGTACCAAACCACACAAAGCGACCAGCCTATTTGCTCTGAAGGATATATTACTATTCGTTTGGAAGATGGCACCGATAAAAAAATACGGGTGACGCGCATTCACATGGAAGAAGATGCGGGTAAAAACATTCACGCTTCAAGCAGCGAAAGCTTTGTCGATTTAAACCGAGCTGGCACGCCACTTTTGGAAACAGTAAGTTATCCTGACCTTTCTAGCGCACAAGAAGTTAAATCATACTTAAAAGCATGGCGCTCAACAGTACTTTATTTAGACATCTGTTCTGGCAATATGGAAGATGGCGCATTTAGAGCCGACACCAATATTTCCGTGCGCAAAAAAGGCGCGGCACAACTAGGCACTAAGGTTGAACTTAAGAATATTAACTCGTTCAAATTTATTGGCGATGCTATTGAGCATGAAATCGAACGTCAAATTGAATTGCTAGAAAATGGTGGACGCGTTCGCCAAGAAACCAGATTATGGGACAGCAAAGCAAAAGAAACCGTTCTTATGCGTAGC
Organism: Candidatus Dependentiae bacterium; assembly: GCA_026389015.1. NCBI lineage: Bacteria > Candidatus Babelota bacterium. The sequence continues at coordinate 23,440 of JAPLIR010000028.1, forward strand.
AAAGAAGAAGCCGCTGACTATCGCTACTTCCAAGATCCTGATTTGCCATTAATTGCTATCGATTCAGCATGGATTGACCGCATGAAGCAAACCATGCCAGAACTCCCTGCTCAAAAATTTGAACGCCTAGTCAAAGATAGAGGCCTTACAACCTACGAAGCTGACATTATCGTTGACGATTTAGCTCTCGCTAATTATTACGAAAAAGCAGCAGAAAAATCTTCCAGCAAGCAAATTGTGCACTGGATTTTGCGTGACGTTATTGGCTACCTCAATGAGTACAAACTTACCTTGAATGAATTTAAAGTCACTCCTGAAAAGTTGGCTGAAATCATTGAACTTGTTGAGCAAGGTAAAATCAACAACACTGCTGCTAAAGAAGTATTCGCTCTTGTTGCCCAAACAGGTGCCAATCCAAGCCACATAGTCAAAGAAAAAGGCCTGGAACAAATCGGTTCATCTGAAGAGTTAGAAAAAATCGTTAAAGAAATTATCGATACTAATCCTCAGGTTGTTACTGATTATAAATCAGGCAAAGAAAGACTTTTTGGATTCTTTGTTGGGCAAGCCATGGCAAAAACACAAGGCAAGGGTAACCCTAAAATCCTACAAGAGTTGATCAAAAAATACTTGCAATAATTCAGCCATTTATTTAATCCCAGAAAGTCTCCCTTGACTATCGCCTATCTATCCATGCTAGTATTTGGCATGAGAGAATGACGAAAGATGGGAAAAATTATGAAATGGTATTATGGATTTTTGTTGGTATATTTTTGTCTCAACCAATCATTAGTAGGTGGAACAATGAAATTAACAAGTGCTGACTTTAAGCATAGTGAACAAATTCCTACACGCTTTACCTGCGAAGGCGAAAATATTTCGCCCAATCTATTTTGGACAGGCGCTCCATCAAAAATGGAGACGTTCGTAGTCATCGTAGAAGATCCAGATGCCCCAAGTGCAAAGAACCCAAATAAAGATGCATGGGTTCATTGGGTTGCATTTAATATTCCTCACACGGTACACAGACTTGATGTTGGCGCTGCTATTCACGCACTCGGCGGCAAAGAAGGCATCAATGACTCAAAAAATAAAAAATATGATGGCCCTTGTCCACCAGCCGGCTCGGGGCCTCACCGCTACTTTTTCAGACTCTATGCGCTGAATGTGACACTCTCCCTTCATGCCGGTGCAACAAAGCAAGAAGTTGTGGACGCGATGAAGCATCATATAATCGCCCAAGGGGAACTTATTGGCACCTACGAAATAAAATAGTAACATTTCATTGATTACTATGTTTGAAAGTCATAGCTTCTAAAAGATATGAGGCCCACATATTTCTTTAGGTCAGAAATATGTGGGCCCTTAATGAAGGAAGATCTCATGTTGCTCAAATATGCCCACCTTATCCTACTCGGCACTCTTCCTCTCTATAGCATGCAAGAAACAAAAAACCAGGAAACAGAATCTGATGTCTCTATATATATCCCCATACATAGCCAAGGCGACATAACAACTATTATATCTGTCACACTAACCAAATCGAGCGTGGTTGAAGACATAAAAAAAAAGTGGGCCGCAACACAAAAAATCTCAAAAGAAGATTGTGTAAAAATACAACTCACCTACCCCGTTAAAGACCGTCACTTGGTAGAACCATTGCCGAATAACATGCTCCTGACAAAAGTTTATGCAGAAAGTGCAATGGCATTGACCGTAAAAGGATTGCGAGCGTATCTAGAAGAATAACAGCACTCAAATTATAGGGAAAACATGTCAAAAGCTTTTTTTGCATTATTACTATTCTTTTCCTCCGTTCGTTCATCTCAAACAAACACCTTTTTCATTGAATATTCTGTTGAGCCAGAAATATGCTACATTGAGCGAAGTCCCTACGACCATGAATTTAATCGCCTGGCAGAATCTGCCGACCACATGCTTTTTGATATTGCTGATGAAATGGTTCATTTTATTGCCAAATTTCCGCCAGAATATCGTTATTATTGCCAAGATCTATTGATAGACATGCAGGTGATGCTCAATGGGGCCAGTTCTCTATGGCAAGACTATATTACTGATTATTATGATGCTTACGGACCTTATACACTATCCCAACTACAACGGATCAATCCGGCATTAAAACGATTAGGAGAAACACTTTATAGGTTTCGGGGTAACTTTAAAATAGGCATTAATACTTATCGAAACGCCTTGATAAATATTAATGATGCGCTCGACCATATGATCTATCAATTAACTTCGTACCCAACATTTGACAGTATACAAGAGATTCTTGATGTTATTAATGACGTTACTAATAATCTACGTAGGATTTCATAATTAATCACAACTCATAAAGGAATACCATGTATAAAATATGTTCTTCTATAATATTTCTAGCTTATCTCCTTTTAATTACCATAACTCCTCAAATATCTGCCTTCGATTATTCATTAACAAGAATGCAGAATATCGTAAAAGTATCACTACAAACAACCGCAGCCGTAACAACCATGGGCGGACTTTGTTATGGATCGTATCAATTTGCAAAAGCTTTAAAAGGTTGGATAACACAATCAAACGACAAACAACAAGCGGAAGAAGAGCAAAGGACCATTGATAAGAGCTTGCTCAGAGCTCTAGCCGCGCTTCGCCTCTGTATTCTGACAGGCATTGTCGCAACCGCAGACTGGACATTCATGGTCGGACATTTTAATATGTTTGAAATACCATTACCATAAGATAAAATTATGAAACTTAACTATAACAAATCATTATTTATTTTCAGACACGACCTTAGAATCGATGATAATATCGGTTTGTTGAATGCTGCAGCGCAATCAGAATCCATTGTCCTGTGTTTTATTTTTGATGAATACCAAGAATCAAACACAGAGATTTTCAATAATAATAATGCTCTGCAATTTATGATTGAATCGCTACAAAATTTACAAAACAAACTACACGAGAACCAGGGCAAACTTCATCTCTTTAATGGCAAAACAGAAACTATCATTAAGGATCTTATTAAGCACGAATCCATTGACGCAATTTTTTTAAATAAGAGCTACATTCCGTCAAGCATAAAACAAGAAGAGATTATTAAAGAATTATGCCTCAAGGCAAACATAGCATGCGAGCTATCACACGATTTTTTATTAAATGAACCGAATACAGTAAAATCATTAAGCGGCAGGCCATACGAGAAATTTACACCATTTTTTAAAAATGCATCTAAATTTCATGCAGTTGCCAAGCCACAGAAATTCAAAACGGCCAATTTCTATACAAAAAAAATAGATTCGACTGTTGGTACTGAAATTTACAAAATAATCCTTAAAGAAGAAAACCCGCGCATTGATTCACATGGTGGTAGGGATAACGGCCTTAAAATCTTTAAAAATCTTAAACACTACGAAGATTATGACAAAGAACGAGACTATCCCAACTTGGAAGCAACAACGCATTTGTCAGCACACCTTGCTTTTGGGACTGTTTCAGTCCGTGAAGCGTATTATGCCATTAAGGAAGCTCTTGGTATAAACCATACACTCGTTAAACAACTTTATTGGCGGGATTTTTTTGCGCATGTTGCCTATTACTCACCGTTTGTTTTTGGACATTCGTACCAAAAAAAATATGATGCACTGTGGTGGGAGAATGATAAAAAGAAGTTTACAGCCTGGTGCCAAGGCACAACAGGATTTCCTATCGTTGATGCTGGCATGCGGCAACTTAACGCAACAGGGTTTATGCATAACCGTGTGCGTATGATTGTTGCATCGTTTTTAACAAAAGATTTACACATCGACTGGCGCTGGGGCGAAAAATATTTTGCTCAAAAGCTGATTGATTACGACCCTGCAGTTAATAACGGCAATTGGCAGTGGTGCGCATCAACGGGTTGTGATGCACAACCATATTTTAGAATTTTCAATCCATGGCTACAACAAAAAAAATTTGATAATAACTGCGAATATATTAAACAATGGATTCCGGAACTCAAAAACATTGCTGCCAAAACTATTCATTTATGGTTTAAGCTAACCTCGCCGGCCATCAAAGAATATCCACGGCCTATTGTTGAGCATGCCAAAGAGAGTGTTCTAGCAAAAAAACTATATAAGCAATGTTAAGAAATCATATACTCATCATTATTTTTTCTCACAAATCCTTCATTACACAACTGCTCAACAATTTTTGCAACACGCATACTCTCTTTTTTTGTTGCTTCAACGAGTTGTTCCATGTTCATAGATTGCGCTGTTAAATAGCGCAACACCATGCCACGTACTTGTCTATCGGACCCTTCGAATTTTGACTGCGTTGCATGATGCTTACTTTTTCTACTCGGATTAGCATGTTGTTGTTTAAGCAACACTCCGTAATCCATCAACGCATAATACCACTCACGCGCTTTGCTATCTACTGTTTGCGCAATCAGTGGTTGCAATTCCTTGTCAGAAATTTCGGTTTTATCTTTAAAAAAAGTGTGAATATACACAGCACGAATATTGGTCTCAATAAATACCGTCGGCATATTGAACGCAAACGCACAGATCGAACCTGCGGTATTTTTGCCAATGCCAGGAAACGTTACCAGAACTTCTGGATCTGCTGGCAATACGCCGTTAAATTCTGTCATGACGCGTTGTGCAATTTTTTGTAATGCCATGGCACGTCGGTTGTAACCAAGCCCCTGCCAGACGCTTAATACATCACGCAATGGCGCTTGTGCCAAACTTTCAAAATCAGGAAATTCTGCTAACCATAACTCATACTTTTGTGCAACACGATGTGTTTGCGTTTGTTGCAACATAATCTCTGAAACAGTAATAGCATACGGATCATGCGTGTTGCGCCAAGCAAACTGGCGACCGTTCGCTGCGTAGAAATTCCAAATAAATTTTTGAAACGATGCGATATCTTTTTTTGTTAACTGCATTGTTGATTCCATTTAAACCTTCTCTTGCAAGTTCTACATGCTGCGAGTAATAATACTCTTAACAGTGTAACGTACTTAAAAAAGGATGCCTAATGAAACATTCCAAAATAGCTATCATTGGTGCTGGACGCGTGGGAACGACAACCGCCTACGCATTAATGCTCAAAAATATTGCAGCGGAAATTTTATTAGTTGATGTCGACCCGATACGTTGCAAGGGAGAGTTTTTAGATCTTTCAGATGTACTCCCTTTCAGTTCCACTTCAATCGTAAGAGATGCGACCTTGCAAGAAGCAGCGCAGGCAGACATTATTATTATTACGGGAGGTAAAGCACAAAGTCCAGGGCAAACACGTCTTGATTTATTAAAAATTAATCTTAAAGTGATGGATGCCATTGTAGATGGCCTCGCATCATTAAATAAAAACGCTATTATTATCGTGATTAGCAATCCACTTGATATTCTCACACAACACATTCAGAATAAAAATATTTTACCAAGAAACCAGATTTTTGGTTCAGGAACATTTTTAGATTCAACAAGGCTACAAGGCGCCCTGGGTCTTAAACTAAATGTTGCACCAAAATCGATCCATGCTTACATTTTGGGAGAACATGGGGATACACAATTTCCCGCATGGTCTTCTGCTTACTGTGATGGCAAATCAATTTCAGAATGCCTATCGCGTAATGAATTAGAACAAGTCGCGCAACAAACTAAACAAAAAGCATATGATATTATTAGTTGTAAAGGGTCGACCTTTTATGGCATTGCAAGTTGTGCAACCGCATTGTGCGAAAGTATCATCTTTAATCAAAAACAAGTTATTCCCGTTTCTTGCTATCAAGAAGATTTGGGAGTTTGTTTGAGTGTTCCTTGTGTAATAGGAGAAAAGGGAATAGTAGAACTATTCCCTTTATCGTTAAATGCACAAGAAAAAAATCAACTACAACAATCTGCTCAGAACCTCAAGGCTCTTATGCAACCGTAGTGTCTTTATCAACACGACCAATTCTCAACGTCATTAAGGCATCCTTCTTAAGCACCTTATTTACCGCTGCAAGCATCGCTGGCAAATCAACTTTTTTAAGTTGCGCTGCACGATTATTAAAGAAATCAGCAGGAAAGTTAAAACGATCTAAGAACAAGAAGGTGCGCGCAGTACTTTGATTTGATTCAAAATTATTCATCAAAGAGTTAACTACAGCGTTACGTGCTTCGACCAGCTCTTCGGCGGTAATGGTATCTGCAACGTTCACCATAGTGTCGGTAATTGCTTTTTCAGCTTCTTTTAATCGATCAAGTGACACGATTGTTTTGACAAGAACCATGCCTGGTTGTTCATCCGCATTGGCAATCAACGATCCATTGATCGTATAAAACAATCCAGTTTGTTCGCGTAGTTGAAACAATTTTGAATGCAGCGAGCCCAAAGCCCCTGATCCAAAAATTTGATCGAACAACAACAACTTATCATAGTCAGGGTGCTTTCTATCGATTGAAAGTCCTGCGTAGCAGAGCACTACCTGATCTCTGTTGATAGGATAATTAAATTGCCCATCTTCAAGCGGCGCAAGTTCCGGGAAGTTAATGCTCTCAACTTCTGGCCCTTGCCATTTGCCGATCGTTTTTTCTAATACTTTTTTAAGGTCGTAACCTTTAAGATCACCAACGATAGCGATTTTAGCGCCATGAGGTGTAATGTATTTTTTATAGAAATCTACTAGGTCTTTTCTGGTTATTGAATCAACTGATTCTTTTGTCCCCAGCATGTTCTTGCTATAAGGGTGCCCCTTATACACACGCTCACGAATCAACTGCCCAGCAAAAGATGATGGCTCATCCCAAAAGTTTTTAATATCCGCATTAATTTGTGCACGAACTTTTTCGATTTCGTCTTTATTAAAAATAGCCCGACTTAAAATTTCCTCTAAAATCTCTAGGCCTTTTTCAAGATCGCCGGCTAACATACTCATGGCAACCGTGCCCGGCATAGCATTAAACGACATGCCGCGTGATTCAATTTCCTGTGCAAGCTCTATACCTGTATATCGCGCGTACGAGCTGACAAAATCTCTTGATCTTCTTCATCAGAATGCTTTTGTAATGCTGTCCAGAAAGGCTTTTCTCTTTCTGGGAGCGACAATACAGTGCCCATATGCATAACAGATGGCCTAAAGTAGTTTGCTAGCAACTCCTTAATATCTTGCCCAAGTTTTGGTGTAGGATTCTTGAGATAATTAAAGATATAGTTTTCATCGCCCGTGGCTAAGTAATGCTTGCCAATTGAGTAGGCTTGTTTTTCAGTGTTTTCTAAAACATTATAGAGTTTCATTTGCGCTTTTTTAACGGCACGGCTCAACTCTTGCTCGCTCACGCCATCTTTAATAATAGCGTCAATTTCCGCCTGTATCATTGCTTGAATTATTGGAGCATCTGCCATATCTTTTGGTTCATACATAATAAAGAAAAGACTATGATCAAACAGATCCCAATACGAAGTTGATAGTGAAGTTGCTAATTGTTCTTCATCAACAATTTTTTTGTATAAACGTGAGCTTTTGCCTGATCCTAAAACCCAAGAAGTTAAATCTAAAATTTGCTCATTTTTTTGCGCAATACCAGGGACAACAAAAACTAAAGCTTGCAATGGTTGTTGTACATCGCGATAAAGTGTAACTGCCTTTGAAGATATACCCTGGTTAAGATAATGTTTATCTTTTTTGTAGGTAGGGTTAGCTGGAATTTCACCAAAATATTTTTCAGCTAGAGAGAACACTTCGTTGGCATCTACATCACCAACAACCACTAAGGTAGCGTTGTTAGGTGCATAGTGTTTTTTATAGAACTTGGCCAAATCAGCGCCTCGCACATTCCATAAATCTTGTTTATAGCCAATAATAGGATAATGGTATGGGTGATCAGGAAAAATAGCAGAAATTAATTCTTCTATTAAGCTTGACTGATAATCATCTTTATACATTTTTAATTCTTGAATAACCGCCTTCATCTCAGAATTAAGATGATCATCCTTAAATGCACAATTTAACATACAGTCGGCCATTATTGGTAAAGCTTCTTGCCAATGTTGCGTTGGAAAGTTAAACAAATACCCGGTATAGTCAAAAGAAGTAAATGCATTAATGCCGCCAGAAAGCATATGGGCAACAATGTTAATGTCGGATTCTGTAAGTTTTTTTGTGCCCTTAAAGATCATGTGCTCAATTAAATGGGCAATACCTTTTTCTCCACTTTTTTCATCTTTAGACCCAACATTATACCAAATTTGTAATGAAACTTTTGGTATATTGTGAGCCGAATGGACTAAAATGGTCAAGCCATTCTTAAGGACCTTTTTATACACGGGGTTATTGCTCTGTATGTCTGTTGCCATTTCTTTAGTATTCCTATCTGGTAATGTATCATTATTTTTTTGAGTTTGCTTTTTTTGCTCACTGCTCACAACGGTTTGCCGAGCAAAACACAATGCATAACTACTGCACACAATAAATAGTATATGTATTTTACATAATAAATTAGTCCATTTCTTCATAATAACTACAACCCTTTTTATGTATTGTTTCAATTTTTTAAAGAAATTAAACAAAGATATTAAACTCTGTTGTGCTTATCAACTACAAGAGAACTATCAAAATACTATGATCTGTATAAAAAACCAACAACTGATTTTTATGATGCACTTAACAGCCTATCTCATAGATTTTATCTGAGATATTGATTTGTAAGACCCAAAATACCTAGAATACAAAAGAAATAAAATTACTTTATGGTTATGATTGGGAAAATCAGGAGAAAAACATGAAAAAAATATGGCTCAGTATCTTAACTCCCGCAGCTGCCGTTCTAAGCCTCTGTCTATTCTATCAAGAGAAAGACCAAATAGACTCATTAGAAACCTCCGTTGATGCTTCGTTAAGTCAAGATGACCAAACAATGAACACTCAAGAGGCAGCCAATGTTATCGATAATATTACCAAGCAAATTACACAGTATAAAAAACAAATTAAAAATATTACTGATACAGCAATACAAAACGACTTTAGCTTGCTCAATGAACTAAAAAAAGCAACTGATCAACTCAATAAAATCAAAGACGAGTCTGGCATTACCGCATTAGAAACCAAAATAACACAGGGAGAAGATGAGGCGAATCAAGCTGCGGTGGCCGTTTATAGCAAAGCATTTAATCCTGATACCAATATGAATTATTTTCGAGAAATCAACCAACAAGTGTATGCAGCAAAAAAAAGCATTAAGGACTCTCTAAGCAAGCTTGATACTTTAAAACGAGAGATAAAAGAGAAATTAACAAACTCTGATTGGCTGACGAAGATCCAAAAATATGGAACCGCAATTGACGCACAAACAACTAAAGAACAAACAGCAGTAACAGCGTTCACAAGTGGAATATTACAAGCAAAAGCAAATCTTATAGGCGCCCGCGCAAATGCTGCCACAAAGCTTGACCCAGCCGAACGATTCCTCAATGCAGTAAATCTTAAAATACTGAAAAAAGCTGCTGACACTTCAACTGAAAATAAAGTCAAAATTGATCTCTACGAAAATGCCACAAGACAATTACAGTTAATATTGGAATTTATCAGAAACCCTAAAGTGGCCATGACCCTCACAGAAGAGCACCTTGCAGGTATAGATTCATAGTCATTCATACTTAATTGACATCAGCATTAAACAAATAGAAACTTTTTAAAAAATTTAAATATGGTATCATTGTAATGAAATGGTACCATATAATTTATATAGAATTTTCAAATAACTATGTCGACATTATTATCCAAGCAGTTTGTTTCTTGCCAGATGCATCCGATTTTTTATATCACTGCACTATTTGCCTGTGGTATAGTGGCTCAGTCACAATCTGATCTGCCAATCTCGACTCTACTGTTTGCCATTATTATATGCACTTCTTGCGCTCTCTATAAAACTCTAAAAAATCCTAGTGCGTGGTTAATGTGGGCATTACTGTTCGCATTGATATCAGGAGCGCTTTGCTACGAATCCCAAAAAGCAAACCATGAACTTGGCACCATAATTAACCTCAACACACCTTGCACAATCACTGGCACCATAACAAGCATTACGCCTCTTGAGCACCAACGATTAAAACAGTGCATTAATCTAGAAACCAAAACTATTCAGCAAGGCACCGGTACACCTGACCTGATCTATACTCGCAAAACCATTGCGTTTTACACAATGAAAAAAACGGACGCCAAAGTTCAAGATACCATTGAGCTTAAAAACGTGACCCTTAAGACAACTTCCAATAATGCCTACAATGACTATTTAATAAAAGAAAACATAGCCGCAACATTATTTTTACCAACCCTAGACTATACCCTAATTAATCGACCAATATATAGCCCGAGCCGTTGGTTATTTTATTACAGAGAATCACTCTTAAAACAATGTAAGGCGAAGCTTTCCTGGACAACAAGAGCATTATTTTCATCAATTTTTTTGGGCAATAAATTTTGTGGAAAAAAACAGATGGAAAAATCAAAAGACTCATGCAAGGCATGGGGAATATCCCACTATCTTGCGCGATCTGGCCTGCATATGGTGATTTTTATTATAGTATGGCATATTTTACTCAGCCTGTTACTGATTCCTCTATTCTATAGAAATTTATTTCTTATTTTTTTGAGCATGTTATATTACGTCCTTAGCTGGTCAAGTATTTCCTTTTTCAGAGCTCTTATTGGGTTTATCTTATTTAAAACATGCGCCCTCCTTAAAGTCCCCTCACAAGTATTCCATCTATTGACAATAGTCACCCTCATAGTGCTTGTCTATAATCCAATGCAACTTTTTTTCTTAGACTTCCAATTAAGTTTTGGACTAACATTTGCCCTTGCGTGGTTTAATCGCATACACAGCAAGAAGTTGCATGATAATTAAAAAATATTGATTATCTCTTTCGATATCACCTAGAATCGATCTAAGAAATCTACTTGAACTTTATTTCTCTAGAAAAAAGGAGACCAATGGTTATCAAGGAAATAAAAAAACTTAGTTATTATCTTTTTTATTTATTGTTTGTATGCACAACACAATCACGCAATGAGGTTATTGATACAAAAACTCACGTAGAAAGATCTGTTTCTCATAAGGCCAACAGGGTGAAAGATTGGACCTTTATTGTTTATATAGCTGCTGACAACAATTTGCGCAATTTTGCGGCACGCAACATAAAGCAAATGTCAGAGATTGGCTCCAATGATTTTCTTAATATTGCTGTCCAGCTAGACATCAGAATTACCGGCAATAAAAAAATCACTCGCCGCTACTACGTAGAAAACAATAAAATTCTCCACGTCAATAGCGCTGACTCATCGTCACAACAAATGGATAGCGGTGACCCAAAGACCCTTGTATCATGTTGTAAATGGGCCATCGAAAATTATCCAGCACGTAACTATGCACTTATTTTATGGAACCACGGAACCGGCATAATCGATCCTGACATTGGCAGAATTGTTAATCCTGCTGAATTGTTTGTCTTCAACCCAAACATAAATAAATTTGAACTCGATCGTAGCATTGGCTTTTTAGACTGCATTAATGATATCGACTCAAAACTGTATAATGACTCCTGGCGCGGTATCTGTTGGGACGAATCAACAGGCAATTATCTAACTAATCAAAAACTCGATAGCGCCCTTGCGGAAGTCACCCAAAAATTCTTAGGCGGCAGAAAGTTAAATATTTTAGGGTTTGATGCCTGCCTTATGGGAATGATTGAGATTGCGGAAATAGCAAAACAATACGCTCAAGTTATGGTCGGCTCTCAAGAAGTCGAACTCGGACCTGGCTGGGATTATCAAAGAGTTCTTGAGCCATTTCGCTCTGGATCAATTGATTACATAACATTCGCAAAACACATGGTTGATGTTTATGCTGAAACATATGGCAAAATTACCAATGATTACACACAGGCGGCAATAAACTTGGACAGCATTGACGCCCTAGAAAACAATATCAATACCGTTGCAACATTATTAAGCGATGGCCTTCGACTACAGAAAAATGGCTCAGTTAAAAATGCAATTCAAGCAAGCAAAAGCAAGTTGCTGTGCACCCATTTTGATGAACCAAGCTACATTGATCTGCACCACTTTTATACCAACTTGCTTGCAAATCTTAAATACTTCACCTTCATCAATGAACAACAAGGGGCCAATATTAAAAAAACACTTGGCCAAGCCTTAGAGGATGGAAAAAACATCATAAAGTCGGTGGTTATTGCAAACCAAGCAGGCAAGAATTTAAGTCTCGCACAAGGAATCTCTATTTACTTCCCTGAACGACGCATACACTCCTCATATTATAAAACTTCTTTTGCAGCAAGCAATAAATGGGCAACCCTACTATCGCAATATCTTTTGCTATAAAGAGGACGGTAAATCTTTACATAAGTAAGAACTATAAAGGTCGATGCTTAACAACCAAGCATCGACCTTTTTTTATTGAGTCAGCGCAAAACAATGCTGCTACCTCATAACACACCACCTCATTACAGCTACAACTGGTGAAATCCTAAAAACTAAGCTCGCACGCAACAGCAATTCAAATGGGAATTAACATCAGGCAATCAAAGCACAATGAATTCAGCCTGTGGTGGTGGATAAGTGGTGGATAAGTGGTGGATAAGTGGTGGATAACTCAAAGATCTATTTTTCAAAAGCATTACCGGAAAGCGCTAATCGATTAAAAAAACTTTAAAATCATCACTGGATAACACTATTGATGAATCACAAAAAAGTTATCCACCAGTTATCCACCACTTATCCACCACTTATCCACCAGAGCATGACTCCAGTGATAAGTCTACTGGATCAGCTTAAAGTATGCGTTAAAAAAAAGTTATCCACCAAAAACGGCCCCACCTATTATTATTATAAGCTTTATAAAGTTATATAAATAATAAATAAGCTCAAAACAAATTCCCTAAAAAAGAACTCTAAAAGCTTGATCGGGATAAGGCTTGAGATTAATATGAAAAGCATACTTTCATTTTTTATATCTTTTAGGTATACTCAAATATATTGTTGCAATAGAGCATCCAAAAATTAGATATCTTTATTAGTCGAAGGTCGCCGTGAAACTTGCTGATGTAATTGATGAACTCGTAGAAGAGAGAGGCCTTGATAGGGCTGTTTTAAGTTCTATTATTGGCGAAGGAATGTATGCTGCTTATGAAAAGCGCTACCCAACCTTAACGCTACGTGTTGAATATGATAAAAAGTCTGATGAAATAGTTGTTCAGGTACAAAAAGAAGTTGTATCCACGGTTACGGATGAGGATCATCAGATCAGTGTAAAAAAAGCACGCTTTATCGATAAAGATTGCGAAGCTGGTCAAATACTTTGGATTTCCTTTGATGGGAAAATTGGTCGTATCGAAATTTTGCGCGCCAAGCAAATCATTGCAAGTAAGATTCGTAAAATTGAAGCTACGGCAATATTTGAGGAATTTAAACCTAAAGAAGGCACCATTGTTCACGGATCTATTCACAAGTGTGAGCGTGGTGGTGTAGTGGTTAAGATGGGCGACAATCTTGCTTTCTTGCCAAAATCTCTTTCTATTCCAAGCGATAAGTGCATCGTTGGCTTCCCAATTAGGGCCTTGCTAAAGGAAGTTCTGTTGGAGCCGCGCAACGAAAATCAATTAATTCTTGATCGCGCTTCAGATTTATTTTTACAACGCTTGTTTGAGTTAGAAATTCCAGAAATTTTTGAAAAATTGGTAGAAATTAAAAGAGTGGTTAGAATTCCAGGCTATAAATCAAAAATAGCAGTGATATCTAATGACCACAATATCGATCCAGTTGGCACTTGTGTTGGTGTGGGCGGCAGTCGTATCAAACCGATTCTTAAAGAGTTGGGCGATGAAAAAATTGACGTTGTTGCATGGAATGATAACCTCGAGTTATTGGTAAAAAATGCATTAAAGCCTGCTGAAATCAATCGAGTAGAAATTGTTGAAAATAATACAGCACACATTTGGCTCGATGAAGATCAGCGATCGCTTGCGATTGGTAAGATGGGCCAAAATATTTTATTGGCATCACGTCTGACTGGCATGAATATTCAATTGATGCAAACCGTTCCCTCCTCAACTGATGAGCGTTTTGCTAAAAATGAAGAAATGTACAATGATATTGAGGGCTTGGAATAGTACTGCACCTATGTATATGATGTGTAATTGGGACCCAGAGTGAACAGAGGCAAGATAAATAACAATGCGTGTATATGAACTTTCAAAAAAATTAGAAATTACCTCTAAAGATCTTTTAGAAGCTCTAAAGGGTAAAGGTTTTGATGTTAAAAGCCACATGTCTGTGCTCTCTGATGACCAATTGATATTTCTGCAGGAAAAATTCAAGCAGAAACCAGTTGAAAAAATTAAGAAAAAAACTGAAACTGATTCTCAATCAACGCCTCAAAAGGCACCTGATGCAACCAAGAAAGAAACTCCCTCTATGCACGTTCAAACTGACTCAATAAAGCCTTCCAATGTTGTGCAACCGGCACCAAGCAAGGTAGTCACTCCTCCTCCATCTAAATATACTCAGGTAATTGAAAAGCCACAGGTAATAGATGCGTCCGCACCTATTCTTGAGATTGTTCTTGAGTCAATGTCGGTAGGTGATGCAGCTTTAAAAATGCATAAAACAGCAAATGACCTTATTCTTTCTTTGCTCAAGTGGGGCATTGTTGTAAACAAAAATCAACTACTCACTGAAGATTTGGTTGCTCGTCTTGCTACGCAGTATCAGATGAGAATTATTAAACCATCCACAGCAAAACAAGCTGAGCAGTCGGTAGATAGATCTGCTGGTCTTTCACAAGAAAATATGACTGAGCGTCTTCCTATTGTTGTTGTTGTTGGACATGTTGATCATGGTAAAACAACTTTGCTTGATTTTATTCGTAAAACACGTGTTGCAGCAAAAGAAAAAGGCGGCATTACGCAACATCTAGGTGCTTACGAAGCACAAACCCCACAGGGCAACATTGTATTTTTGGATACTCCTGGTCATGAGGCTTTCTCCAAAATGCGTGCGCGTGGTATTAAAGTTGCCGACATTGCTATTTTAGTAATTGCAGCTGATGATGGCATTATGCCACAAACGGTCGAAGCAATGAAAAGCATTAAATCTATGGAAGTTCCTATTATTGTTGCAGTAAACAAGATAGATAAGGTTGATGCACAACGTCTTGAAGTAGTTAAACGACAACTTGCTCAGTATGATCTGTTGCCTGAAGAATGGGGCGGTCAAACAGTAGTTGTTCCAATTTCTGCCAAAGAAGGTAAAAATATTGATGCCTTGCTTGAAATGGTTCTACTACAAGCGCAATTAATGGAATTAAAAGCAGATGTCGGTGGTCCGGCAAAAGGGTATGTTCTAGAGTCAAAGCTTGAAAAGGGTCGCGGTTCTGTTGCAACACTTCTTTGCCAGCAAGGTACCGTCAAGGTTGGCGATTATTTTATTTGTGGCAATGCGACAGGCAAAGTAAGTTCATTAGTTGATTCTCGTGGGCAACGCGTAATGAGCGTTGGTCCTTCTGTTCCAGTGTTGGTTGCAGGATTTGATGTATTGCCTGAAACAGGTAGTTATTTTGAAGTAGTTGCAAAAGAAGATCAACGTAAGCCTCAAGCAACTGAGCGTAAAGCAGTACCTATAAGAACTCTCGCCAAAGAAAATGCGATTAATATTATAGTAAAAACTGATTCTAATTCTTCTAAAGAAGCTTTGTTGGAATCTATTGAAAAGTTATCAAAAAAGAGCGAAAAAAGTTTCACTATTGTCCATGCAGGGGTTGGTGATATATCAGAAAGCGATGTAATGTTGGCTGCTGATACTGGATCTCGCATTATTACTTTGCATGTAAAACCAGATCAAAATGCAGAATTATTGGCTCAAAGACAAAACGTTACCATTAATTCGTTCAATATTATTTATAAACTGCTCGAAGCTCTTGAAGTGGTTGCACAAGCTGCTAAAAAAGTTAAGATGGTGCGCAAGAAAATTGGCGAAGCAAGTGTATTGCGTATCTTTGATATTAAAAATATTGGCGTTATTGCCGGTGCTTATGTCAAAGAAGGTCGATTCTCTAAAGATGGCACTGTTGTAGTGTTGCGCGGCAATAGAAAAGTTGGTGAAGGCAAAATTAAGAGCTTGCAGCGTGATAAAAAGAACGTAAAAGAAGTTCATACGAACTTTGAATGTGCTTTCTTGATTGATGGCGTTACTGATTGGGCTGTAGATGATCGCGTT
The DNA here is from genome assembly GCA_026389015.1 of Candidatus Dependentiae bacterium. Lineage (NCBI taxonomy): Bacteria > Candidatus Babelota bacterium. The sequence goes on from JAPLIR010000028.1 coordinate 39,713, forward strand.
GAGTGTTATCTAGAAGTTCCTGAAGCATAAACTATCACTATAATAGACTATATAAATTTAAGACCAGGATTTTTACTCAAAAATCCTGGTCTTTTTTTGTCGCTTTTTTTATAGTTGGTTGTCATTAAATTCTTGATATATGTATTTTAAAAAAGGAAGCTCCATGGACGTGGGTATTTTTATAAGATCTGGATTTGCATTATTGATTTCTTTCTTAGTAACATTCTATCTAGTTCCTTTATGTTGTATTATTGCGCGGCGCCTTGAGTTTATCGATGAGCCAGATGGAAAAATCAAAGTACACAAAACTGCGACTCCCTATATGGGCGGTGTAGCGGTTTATGTTGGGTTTCTTGTTGCTTTTTGTTTGATTTATCCATTTGAGAACAACATGTTGCTTTTTTTTACTGGATCTACACTTTTATTGTTTATAGGGCTGATAGATGATCTTATTGTTCTGCGTCCCTATCAAAAATTTTTTGGTCAACTACTAGCGGCAACTTGTTTTTTGAAGGCTGGCCTTTATTTAAAGGCGCAGTTCTTCTCTAATTATTGGAATCTACCTCTATCGGCATTCTGGATGTTGCTGATTATTAATGCTTTCAATCTGGTTGATGTTATGGATGGCTTGGCAACATTACTCGCTATTTGTGCTACAAGCTCATTTTTAGCCCTGGCAATCTACTTTAATCAACCTTCGGTTATTATTCTGCTCTGTGCGTTTTTAGGGCCTTTATTAGCGTTTTTTTGGTACAATAAACCTACAGCAAAGATTTATCTGGGGGATGCAGGTTCCCTTTTTATTGGGGGGTTCTTAGCAACAGTTCCTTTTTTGTTTAACTGGGGTATTTATACTATAAGTGGGTATTTAACACCTATAGTTATTTTGGCTATTCCACTACTCGAAGTTGGCACACTGATTTTGGTACGTACTTATAAGAAAATTCCATTCTATTTGGGTTCTCCAGACCATTTTTCAATCTATCTACAAAGAAATGGTTGGTCTAAATGGGCAATCTTGGGATACGTGCTTTTATTGTCACTTGTGCTCTTTGGCGTGTCGTTTTTGTTTCTCATCAATTGCCTCTCTTTATGGATATTATGTTTATCTGCCGGTCTTTTTTTAATTGTTTGGTTTGCTTTGTTGTGGCAAAAATAAGCTCTTTTTTGGGGAAAAACAGAAGGAATTGATCGCAGATGACTTTTTGTTGTTTTTGTGTTGCGCTTTACACAAAACCGTTGTTTTTTATTAGAATATGCCCAATAGAGCACGCTTTCTTGTTGTTGCTTTTTTTGATCGAAAAACATTGTTGCTTTTTATCGGTAACTCATCAGAATTGATAATGCTTCATGACTTTAGGATGTTGCTTATTCTAACATTATTGTTGGGTTAAGAACGTGTGGTTAGAATCACTTCTTACTGAACGGGGCAATAGATTAAGATCAAGGAAAAGTTCATACTACAATTTCTTCTTGGCTCAAACGCTTACTAAGAGCTTAATCTGTTGCCTCATTCTGTTTAAAAAATAAAAACTAGTCAGATCCATCCATATTCAAAACTTTTCTTGTTGTTTTCAAAATCAGAGACTTAATGCTTTCCATGTTGCGCACATAATCTTTTAGGTCATCTGCTGGTGTTTCCAAAATCTTTGGAATATTAAACCATTGTGGATCATTAAAGAGCATGCGAAATGGCTCAAGTCCCAGTTTTCCTTTGCCGATATCTTCATGGCGGTCTACTTTTGAGTCGCATTCTTTTTTTGAATCATTTATATGAATGACTTTCAGGTGGCTAAGTCCAATTGTTGCATCAAATTCTTGCCACATAGTCTCGTAGCTTTTTGGTGTACTAAAGTCGTAACCAGCGGCAAAAGCATGGCAGGTATCAAAGCATACTCCAACCTTCGATTTAAAATCAGAGTTTTTACGAATAAAAGCTAGATGCTCAAATTTATAGCCAATCACGGAACCTTGGCCAGCCATATTTTCCAATAAAACCATGGTGTTGCCAGTCGCCTTGCTCATAGCCTCGTTTAAGTTGTCGGTTATGCGCTGCAAGCAATCTTCTTCGCTACTGGATAAAGATGCGCCCGGGTGCAGTATAAGGAAGGGAATATCAAGCATGTGGCACCGGTCAAGTTCATCGGTAACTGCTGTTATTGATTTTTTTTGTGTTGCAGAATCAGGGGACCCTAGGTTGATCAAGTATGTTGCATGGGCAGATACTGATTGTATGAAAGATTGTTTTTTTGCATCAATAAAACGAGACGCTTCTTCAGGGGTAATCGCTTTCGCTGCCCATTGGCGATTACTTTTAGTAAAAATTTGTATGGCCGTGCAGTTGATGGACTCGCCATGTTCGATAGCTTTTTCAAAGCCACCAGCTATGGAGACATGGGCACCGAGTAATAAGGCGGGTGATTGTTGTTTCATAAAATCCTAAAAATATCTATGTGAGTTGATGTTTTTATCTATGAAAATAGGGGCGATTTTGCTTTTTGTAAACAAGTATTTCAATTGACAATTTAGCCAAAAACATTAGTATAAATGGGCTATAAACGCATTCAAAACACCATTTCTTTTAGATTTATATTACAAAGGTTCTTCGATGCAAGACAGAAAAAAATTTAGTTATTTGTTTCTTTTGATTTTTATGCTGGTACCAGCAAGTTCAATATCTCTTACCAAAAATTTGGATGTTGATTGGGTTTTCTCAGGAGCATTTAGGCCTGACACATTTTATGGTAGAAACATAGGATTGTTGAATAACAACAATGAGAACGATCAGATATGGTATGCGCGCCATGTTCTTGATTTGAAGTTTGACCTTACCTGTGGTCAAAAGACTTATGCGTGCGATGTGGCTAATTTCCGTATTGTAGCAAGAAACAAGGGGGTTTGGGGAAATCCTGGAAGCATAGCCTCAACGCTTGATGTTGAAACCAAAACTCTTAATGCTGTAGGAGGAAGTCACAAACATGGTATTCCTCGTCACTTTTTTTGGATACGTGAGTGCTGGCTATCATTTGATCTTGTCCGCGCTGCAGGTTTAGATTTTACCAATAAACATACAATGATTATTGGTGCATTTCCTTTCCAATTGGGTCGTGGTATTGCTTTGGGTGACGCGTACGCTGTTGGTCATGGCATTCTTGGTTTTTACACTGATATCGTTGTTGATCAATTTGCATTTGGTGTAAAAATATCTGGTGATATTGTTCCAAAAGTTTTGACCTATGATATTTACAGTGCAATTTTACAAAACAAGAGTAGTAATTTATCTGAAGTAGCAGAAAGAGTTCTTGGTCAGCAATACGGAAGAATAGATACACCATCACGTGGTTTTGGCGTTATTAACTTTTTGATTGCAACAAGGCTTAATTGGACGGTGTTTGATTCTTCTTGTTATGGTAAATTAACACTTGAGCCATATGCTTTTTATAACAATGATCCAGAGCAAATGATCGAGTTTTTAGGCGATGCAAGCAGCAAGCTAGGTACCGTAGGTTTAGCAAGCGAATATGAAGGTAGTCGCTTTGCCGTCGGTTTTGATTTTGCACAAAACTTTGGTCGTCAAGCAGTCAAAGCTTGGGATCGTAATCAAGTTGTTGTAGAAAATAGAGATGGCTATGTTGTGGAAGTTAATAACCAGGTTCATTTGGGTAGTGCAACCGGAGCTACAGCATTATTTATTCCTAAATCTTCATCGCAAAAATTGATTGAATCAACACGAAGAGACAATGAAGCAATTGGCGTTGAAGAAGTCCAGTTTAATGGCAAATCAATTGGCACAAGTAGTAATCAGGGTGAGCTGTTTAATGATAAGCTCAGATTCCGTAACTCTTATAATAATATCTATAAAGGCTGGATGTTTGTTCTTGATGGCTCAGTGTATGCTCTCGATAAAGATCTTCAATTTTCTGTGGCAGCAGGCGTAGCATCGGGCGACAACAATCCCAACTTTGATGTTGTTGATGGTGATTTTACTGGATTTATTGGATTACAAGAACTTTATTGGGGCAAACGCGTTAAGAGTGCTTACGTTTTGGGCGGTGCGGGTAAACTTAAACGTCCACTCTCTGCTCCTGAAGACGGTCAAGTTCCAAGTAAATTTTCCGTAAGTGTTTCTGGATTTACCAATCTAGTATTTTGTGGCACAGGTATGACATGGAAGCCTGTAAGCGCAACGAAGAAATTTAGTATTAATCCAAATATGTTAGCTTTCTGGCAACAATTTCCATCTAAGAAATTTGATCTTATAACTAAAAAAGATTCTAAGGACGACGCTAGAACTTTCTTGGGTGTCGAAACAAACGTGTATTTTGATTACAATTTATTTAAAGATCTTAGACTGTTCCTTGTTACCTCTATTTTCTTCCCTGGTACTCACTATGAAGATATTAGAGGCAAGCCTTTAGACAGAGCTCAATTGGCCGCTATTTCAGATCTTGATGTTACTGGATCATCAAGTGCTTTCGTGCCAAATATAGGAAAAGATGTTTCTTATACATTTAATATAGGTCTTGAATATAAATTCTAGCAACTTTGCATATTCTAAAAAAAGGGGTCTTTTAAAGGCCCCTTTTTTGTTATCAATATCTAAGAATTGTGATAAATTAAAAGGTAATAACACCTATTATTTTGAGAATAAGGAAAGCAATGCAACTATTTCAACGTACTGTTTCATGTGGTTTAGTAAACGAAACCCACCTCAACAAAACTATCCATATTTGTGGTTGGGTTAATAGACGTCGCGACCATGGTGGTCTCATTTTTATTGATTTGCGTGATAGAAGTGGCCTCATGCAATTGGTTTTCAATCCTGACTTTTCTACAGTATCGCACGATGTTGCACATACATTACGCTCCGAATATGTGATTACAGTAAGTGGCACTGTTGTAGAGCGTACTCCTGAAACCATCAATAAAGATTTGCCAACCGGTAAGTGGGAACTGCAAGTTACTGCGGTGACGATTTTAAATAAAGCGAAAGTGTTACCATTTACCCTTGAAGAAGCTGAAAATGTTGACGAAGAGTTGCGCCTTAAATATCGCTATCTTGATTTGCGCCGCCCAGAAATGCAGCGTCGCTTTGCATTGCGTCACAAAGTTGTTTTTGCAATGCGAGAATTTTTTGAGAGTGAAGGGTTCTATGAATTTGAAACCCCTATTTTGACCAAGAACACACCTGAAGGCGCACGGGAATTTATCGTACCTTCACGTATCTATCCGGGACATTTTTATGCATTGCCTCAATCGCCTCAATTGTATAAGCAATTATTGATGGCAAGCGGCATGGAAAGATATTTCCAAATTGCTCGCTGTTTTAGAGATGAGGACTCTCGCACTGATCGTCAACCTGAATTTACACAATTAGACGTTGAAATGTCTTTCATTACTGAGGCAGATGTTCAATCATTAATTGAACGATTAGTTCAGTTTATTTGGAAGAAAACATACAACATTGAACTGTCTCTTCCATTCCCTCGTATGAAGTTCCAAGAGGCATTTGAATCGTATGGTTCAGATAAGCCAGATTTACGTTTTGAGTTAAAAATTAACAATATCACATCACTATTTGCAGGCACTGAGCTTAAATTCTTGCGTGCAGTTCTTGATAAAGGTGGCAGTGTTGGTGCGCTCCACATAGAAAACAGAGAGTTTTCTCGTTCCGACCTTGATGGTTGGGTGGGCAAAGCACAGGATCTTGGCGCACAAGGTTTATTGTGGGTTCGCTTTAAAGAAGATGGTATTGCTGAATCACCAGTCGCAAAATTCTTGGCCCCAACATTTCTTGATGAAGTCAAAAAGCTGGTCCCAACTGCAAAGCCTGGCAGCGTGCTTTTGATTCTTGCCGGTCCACACAAACAAACATGGGATATTTTGGGTAGACTGCGTTTGATAGTCGGTAAAGAATACAATCTAATTCCACAAGGCACCTTTAATTTTTCATGGATTACTGATTTTCCAATGTTTGAATATGATGAAGAGAGCAAGCAATGGACATTTGTGCATCATCCGTTCACCTCGCCACAAGCGGGCTGGGAGAATGAAAAGCAAGGCGATATTAAGGCGCGTGCATATGACATCATTCTTAATGGTATCGAACTTGGTGGTGGCTCAATTCGTATTCATGATGCGGCGGTGCAAGCGAAAGTATTTGATATGCTTGGCATGAGTAAAGAAGAAACTAATGCTCGCTTTGGATTCTTATTGGAAGCTCAAGAATTAGGATTCCCCCCACATGGTGGTCTTGCAATTGGTATCGATCGCTTAATTATGCTTATGACAGGTTCAAGCTCTATTCGTGAAGTCATTGCATTCCCAAAGACACAACGTTTTTATGATCCGTTAATGGAATCGCCAAGTTTGGTTACTGACAAGCAACTTAAGGATTACGGCGTAAAACTTACCGTTAAACAACAGTAAGAATAATTTTATCAAAATTGATGTACAGGACACGTAGCTTAGGCTGCGTGTCCTTTTTCATGGTCTATCATTTGCAAAATGTGTATAGTGAAAAATAAGCATAGAAAAAAGTACTGAAAAAGGAGTTGCTCATGAAAATTGAAAAAATTATTGCTCGAGAGATTTTTGATTCTCGAGGGTTTCCGACGATTGAATGTGATATTAGTTTAGAAGAAGGTTTTTTTGTTACTGCATCCGTGCCATCAGGATTGTCCTGTGGATCAGCGGAAGCGGTTGAGCTACGTGACGGCGGAAAACGATTAATGGGCAAAGGTGTTACACAAGCAATTGATAATATCGAACAAATTATAGCGCCTCCATTATTGGGACAAGAACCGGATGTAATAACTTCCGATCTTATGATGCTTGCATTAGATGGTACTGATAATAAATCGAAATTAGGCGCTAATGCTATGTTGGCAGTGAGCATTGCATTACTCAAGGCGCAAGCACTTGTTGAAGGGCTAGAACCCTATGAAATGATAGCTCACTTGTGTAATTTTGAATCAGTAGCATTACCATTGCCTATGTTTAACATGATTAACGGTGGTGTGCACGCGCATAATAAATTAAGCATACAAGAATTTTTAGTTGTACCTGTTGAAATGCCGAGCTTTCGCGCTGCTATGGAATCTTCGATTGTCATGTATCATGAGTTACAAAATTTATTACTTAAAAATGATAAGATCGTTGCTGTTGGTGATGAAGGCGGCTTTGCATCAGATTTTACCAATGATATTGAAGCATTAGATTTTTTAGTTGAAGCTATTGAATTAACAAAAAAGAAAGTTAATGGGAAGTTTGTTTTAGCAATTGATGTGGCGGCTTCACAACTTTATGACGCAAAGAAGAAGAAATATCGCGTTAACGGAAAGCTAATGTCGTCTGACCAACTTATAAGCTTTTATGAAAAGCTTGCAAACCAGTACCCTCTTTATTCAATTGAAGATGGTTTGGGAGAACAAGACTGGGATGGTTGGAAGAACATGACACAAACTTTGATGAATAAAGTTCAAATTGTTGGTGACGATATCTTTGTCACCAATCCTGAAAAAATCTGGCAAGGCATTGAACAAAACATTGCTACGGCCGCGATTATCAAGCCAAATCAAATTGGCACGATAACCGAAACATTACAAGCAATAAAATTGTGCAAAGAGCATGATATGAATACTATTGTCTCACACCGTTCGGGTGAGACCAATGACACCTTTATTGTTGATTTAGCTGTTGGTACAAGCGCTGGCCATATCAAAGCCGGTGGATTATCTCGGGGCGAGCGCATGGAAAAATATAATTACATGTTGCGCATTGAAGATGAACTTGCCCGCTCTCTGCTAGACATGTAACAGCGGATTACTATCATTGGCAATCAATGCTTTAAATTGTTCTAAGCTCGCGTCTTTACTGACTTTCTTATGGTCATGGTCGTTCTTGACGACCAATGATTTAATAGGTTTTTTCACGAGCTTTTTCTGAATTTCCGCAGGAGATTCTTTTGCTAAATCTCGTTTGAATTCATCCTTGTCTAAAAACTCATCAATCATATAATCAGAGTCTGCATTACCTGTTTTGAAGAAGTAACGAGTAATTGGATCTTGTAATGAATCAAAGAGTGATCCTTCATTGGCGTATTCTTTGGCAAGCCTAATATAATCTTTGGTATAATCTGACACACCACTGCGCAAGCGCGGTTGTATAATTGTTGGTGATATAAAGATCGTAAGATTTGTTTTTGCTATGTCAGTGCCACGACTTTTGAAGAAATATCCTAAAATAGGAATTTTACTCAAGATTGGTGTTTCCTTAGCTGTTTGTAAGGTATCAACTTTTATTAAGCCGCCCAATGCTAAAATATGTTTATCAAGCACTTCAGCATTAGTTGTTACATTACGAGTTATAATAGTGTTATCCGCATTGCTTGCACTTTTAAAGTTTGATGATTCAACAACAATGCCCAAATTGACAGTATTGCCACTACTAATACGTGGAGTAACCGTGACTTTTAAATTTGCCGGTATTGATTTAAACTTTCTCGTTGTAGTTGTACCACCAGCTGCTACGGCTTCATCGGGGAGGAGTCGGGTTTCACCAATAACCACCTTTGCTGGTTGATTATTAATAGCAAGCACATGAGGATGAGAGAGAATTTTAGTGCTATCTAATGTTTTTAGAATTTGTAATAGACTCCATGTCTTGCCATTATCATCGTTAAATGAAAGAAAGGCGCTTCCAGATTCAACGGTAGAAATTTTTTTCGCCCAACTTGCTCCGCCAGGCAAAAACCCTTGGGGTTCTAATGTTAACAAATCACTTTGTAGGGTTGTAGCTAAAGTTGGTGCTCCACTAGAATCTAAATTATCGAGTGTTACACCACCAATTTGTGCCGTCTGAACATTCACGCCACCGGGCAGCGCAAGATTTTCGGCATTTCTTAACAAGTTACCAATAAACCTGCTGTCTGCTAGACTCAAATCAGCGATCAGAACTTCTAAAAGAACTTGAGGTTGTGGAATGTCTAACTCTGCGATAAGTTTTTCTAATACCTTCCAATCATCATTACGAGCAGCAACAATTAACTTGTTGCCACCATAATCTCCCTTTGCAGGCTTATCTGATCGTATGAGAATCTCATCAAAATTTTTGAATGTTCCGCCAAGCACGGTGCCACCCGAGCTCGATTGTCCTGTTCCGCCTGCTTTGGCAGTGTTAATTATATTGGTTAACACCGTTGCGAGGGATGGGGCATCTAAATACTGCAGTTTATATACATGAAGTACTGATTGTCCTGCATCCAATTCGATATCAATGTACTTGAGAATAAAGTCTTTGGTGCGTTCTATCGCTTGTGGTCGACCTATAAGAATAAGAGCATTAGTTCTATTTTGCGGAACAATGCGAATGTGCTTTGAAAAAAAAGAGACTTCTGATTGTTGTTTTGTACTCAGGTGATAACGATTAAGATCTGATGCTGCGGTTTTTAATATACTGTTATTGAATAAATCGGCGACGGTTTGAGCGACGGTATAACGGAGCTTGAATACTTCAAAGGTTTCTTGAAAGTCTACTTTATCAAGGTCGACAATAATGCTCATTACAGATTTAATATCATCTGCTTTGGCAGTTATAATAATAGCATTGGTTGTCGTGTCAATTTTATAACTACTGGTGTCAGCGGGGAGTAAGTTTTTGAGTATTGCGACGGTTTCACTTGTTGCTTCGTCATCCGTTGGTTTGATGTTAGCAAGGTAGTAAACATAACGAATGCGTTGGTCGGTATCGGGTAGTTGTTGTGGAGGCATGCCGATATAGAGCGGTAAAGGCTCTTTGGTTATGGTGGCAGTATTTTTTACAATAGCATACATGCCTTGTCGTGGCATCATAGTATAACCAGCAATATCAAGAATTGTATAAAGCATTGCCCATGCTTGGTCGAGTGTAAGTTTGTCTTTCAGATACAGGGTTACCTTAGTTTTAATTGCCTCATCTCCTGAAGCATTGGGCAACAAAATATTCACCCCTTTTTTGCCAGCCAGATAGTTAATAATATCGACGAGCTCTTCATTGTTATAGTTAAAGGCTATGGTTTTAGCTTCGTGCTCTTTAACGTTTTTACCACACAGTTGATGCGTAAGGCCCATGATTATAATACATGAAAAAATGATACTGTTTTTTTTCATAATTCCTACTCAACTAACTCAGTTTGTTCAGGTTTACGTTGCAGTGTAGCAATAGTGACATTAACATCAATAGTTTTTGGTGTTTTTGTAGACTTTGTAATCTCAAGTTCTTTGGTATAAATGCGTTTATTTTGGTCAATCTCATTTAATAGCTCAGTCAATTGCTGCATAGTCATGGTATCAAATTTTGCTTTTAAAAGCACCTCGCGATATTCTGAATCGCTTTTTTCGCCAGGTGATGTTGCACTTGTTTGCTTATTACGCTCAAGATTTAGTTTTTTTAATAATTCATTAAAATAGCCTTCAATTTTAAAGTCGGGCATTTCGGCCAACGTGGCGTTAACTTCTGCGCGTTGACTTAATACTTGTTGGTCTTTGCTGATAATTTCACTGATTTCTTCGCGTATCTCATTGATGTGGTTAATACGTTTTTTCCAGTAGTTCATACTATTGTAACGATAAAAAACAATGCCAGACATTATGAGTACAAGAATGCCTATAACTACACCAAGGTAGATATAGAATTTTCTTTCTTCTAATTGTGCTATAAAGGTACTTATTTTGTCTAAAATTATCATGATTGCCCCTCACCATTTTTTGCTAAAATAATTTTCATGGTAAAGTTTGTTTCTTCTTGTGTTGGCACGTAACTGAACAGTTTTGATTGTTTCAATTCTTTTTCAAGAATTTTTAATGCCTCATGATTTTTAACGTGTGCTTTTATCGTCATGGTGCCTTCGCTAATAGTTAAGCTTTCTATATCAAATCCAAGGCCATCGCGATCTATTCTGTTGGAAAGCTCAAGAAGATATTGTAACATCGAGGATCTGGCTGATCCTGTAAAAGCAAACCACATTTCTTCCAATTTTTTCACTGCGCTTTGAGCAATGTCTTTAGCGTCTTCGAGTTTATTTTTTTCGCTTGTACCTTTGAGTTCTTCTTGTAAGACGCGTTCAAAATCTTTGCGTTCTGTCAGTGAGGCAAGCGCTTCTTTTTCAGAGGCAACTGCTTCGTTGCGCATGGCTCGTATTTGCAGAAAACTATAGGTTCCTAAAGAGCCAATGCAGAGGAGTATAAGGCAACAGGCAACAAGTAATTGTTTGTTAAACAATGAGGCTATAGGTAGAGCAAAAATGCCTTGTCTCAGGTTAAAATGTTGGGTAATAGGCGATGGTAGTGCTGTACTCAAGCTAATAATACTTGAGCTTGGGAGCGGGATGTCATTTTTAATAGTAATGGTTGAATCATGCAATAGACTGTTTGCACGCATAAGCTCGCAAGGCATTCCTAGTTGCTGAGATGCGACATCAGCTATTCCTTTAATTTCTGCGCCATTGCCGAGCAACATAATTCTTGTGTTTGCTGTATTATTTTGCGCTTGTGCTTTGAATGATTGTAGGGTGAGTTGTATCTCTTGCCAAAACAACTTTGACTCTAATGTGTCGCTTTGTCCTAAGCCCTTGTTAATAGTACGAATAAAGCGAAGCTTGCCATCTTGCACGTAGGCTATTCGTGTTGTTTGCATGCCAAGATCGATAAAGGTGACATCGCTTGTAGTGGCAGCATAGACAGGAAGTTTTTTATAAAAACCATAGAGTGCAAAAAGATCCACGGTAACAACATCAGGAGAAATGCCAGCATCGGTAAACAGTTGAAGATGCTCAGCAATAAAATTGTTTTGTACAGCCGCTACTAAGACTTCAGAACTGCCAAGGTCAGGGTATTGTTTAGTGATAATGAAATCTACGCAAGCATCCTGTATTGGAAAAGGTAATAAGAGCTCAACTTCATAGTTGAGCACCATTTTTATTTTTTCATAATTTAAGAATGGTAAGCGTAATTCTTTAAATATGACTACTGAGCTGGAAATTGCTGTGTGTACACGATCGCATGTGTCTAATTGAAGCATTATTGTTTTAAGTGCGTTGGACACACGCTCGGCATAGTTGGAGGCGCTTCCTTGATCGAGGGGGGTCTCTAGATATTTTTCTATGATGGTTTTTTTACCAGTCATATAAATTTGTGTTGCGCTGATGTGTGTCTTGCCAACATCAAAACCTACAATACGTACCGGGAAAAGATAATAACCATTAATGGTATTAGGCAAAAATATTTCTTTTATCATATCACCACCTGCCATGGTTGTTGCTGCTGATTCTGTTCTTGTGCTTGCGCGAGCTTCTTTTGTTTTCGTTCCTCTTTGCGGCGTTTTGCCCGGCTTATTGTTTTGTTTTCTTTAATCAGCTCGCTACCAGGAGCATCATGTCTTTTAAACATATACTCATCCATTATTTTATCGGTGCTTGCAGCTGAGTTTGCAAAGAACATTCTGTGAATTGGGTCACGTTTGTTGGTTGGATCTTCCATCTCATTTATTGAGTTGTGATAATCCTTAATTTTTTCCTGTGTGGCTGGTTGACTTGCGTCTGTTAAAGGATCAATAATGCGTGTAGAAATAAGCACTAAGAGATTTTCTTTAGTTTGAGTTTTTCGTTTGTTTTTAAAGAGCCAGCCCAACAGGGGAATATCTCCTAGAATAGGTACTTTGCTCATATTATTGCTAATTTTATTTTGAACAAGGCCACCAAGAGCAAGCACTTCTTTATCGGCAACAATGGCGGAAGTTTCTATGAGTTTATTTTTAAGCGTAGCACTTCTCGGATCGTCGGGATTAAGAAACTCATCAATGGTTATTTTTAATTTGAGTACAATCATGCCGTCAGAGTTTATTTGTGGTGTGACGTCTACTCGTAAATTTGCTGATTGATTAGCAAATGTATCTACATCGGTGCCACCACCTAATACGTTGCCAGAAACAACACGACGTGTTTCGCCAACTTCAACGAATGCGGCGGTGTTATTGGATGTTGTCAAAAAGGGATTTGAAACAACTTCTAGATTAGCCACTGTTTGAAGAGCTTGAAATATTCCCCATACGCCAAAAACATCCGCGCCAAGAGAAAGTACGGTGTTGCCCGCTGGGGCACCCTGTACTAAATTAATGAGATTGCCTAACAAGCGTTGTACGCCTGGACCATTTGGATTTTCGACAATACCTTGGGCTACTCCACCAGCAAAAAGGCCAGATGTTTGAAATTTAACATTTTTTCCAACTAAGCCATCGGGTCCCGGCACTTTGCTGCGCAGCTGCGAACCGAGCTCTTTATTGTCTTGCAAACTTACTGCAAGTATCAAGACCTCCATAGCTACTTGCGGCTGCGGCGCATCTAATTTTTTCATAATTTCTACGGCTTTAAGATAATCTTCGTTATCTGCAGAACCAACAATGATTCGATTGGTTGATGTTTCGGGAGTGAAGTTCATGGTTTTGAAGTATTTATCGCCACCTCGAACACTACCACTGGTTCCTGCTGCAGTGCTTTTACCAAAACCTGTAACATCATTCATAATTTGAGCAACCGTTGTTGCATCAGCATACTTGAGTTGATACACCTTGAGGGGTGAGTAAGGACGATCGATATCCACATCAATGTGTTTTAAAATAAAATCTTCAATTTTTTTGATAGCGTCCTGTGTTCCCATAAGGATGAGAGTATTGGTACGTGGTTCGGCAAAGATACGGGTGTTTTCAGGGAAATAAAGAGAACTTGGTTGTTTACGTGCAGGGAAAAGTCTTGAGGTGATACTTGCATCATCTTGCTTGGTGATTCCTTCATAGAGCGTTTTTACATCATTTGCGTCAGCCCATCTTAATTTAAGCACTGACAATGCTTGCGGCATGCTGACTTTATCAAGCTCTTTTACGATCTCCATGATAGATTTGATGTTGTATGATTTATCGGTCAAAATAAAGGCTTTTGATTCTTGGAGTATTTGAAGGGGCGATGTGTTAGGTTTGAGGGAATCTACAATACCCTTGATAGCTTCGACTGAGCTATTTTCGATAAAATAGACGTAACGAATTGTTTCGTCCGTGTCGGGCAGTAGGGCTGAATCAACGCCGATAAAAGAACGAAGGGCGGACTTTTTGGCAGCCTCGGTTGAGGTAATCTTAAAAAAGGTTGGGTCAGCTTGAGGAATAACAGCGAATCTAGCTACATCCAAGAAGCTTAAAAATAAATTCCATCCCTGTTTTTTAGTGAGTGGTTTTTGCGTCTTAAATGATACTTTGTTTCCTTTTATTGCCTTGGCTCCTGTAGGGAGCGGGTCAATCATTTCGTCCATAATGAATGACACTTTAAAGATTTCGCCAACCTGAGAAATCACATTTTGTAAATCAGTGTTCTCAAACTGGAATTCGATATAAGGCATGTCTTCTGGATTGATTTTAACAGCAGATTTTGATTTTTTTGCTGAAGCTGGCTTGATAGGTGTTTGGTCGACCAAGGTGCTAACCCTCGCGTCGTCCGTTTTTATTTCAGTAGCATTTTTTACTGTCTTTTCAGCTGGAATTACAATGGGTGCTGGACCAGCAGATGTAGTTTTTTCTGGTGCAGGGGTAATGCTCAGTGGCGTTGCAACTGAAGCAGGAATAGATTGAGCGGCAGATGTAGTTGCAACAGCGGGCGCGGCAATTGATGCAGGTGCAGATTGTGCGTCCAGCGTATCAAGTTGCGTAGCAAGATTGGCTTGCTTGTCTTCTTGCAAAGTGCTTAATGTTTCCGCTGTAGGACTATCGCTCAAACTTGAGAGTAAACCATGTATTTTATTTTTCTTCTTGTAGGATGATACAGCATTTTCTGCCTGAAGCATCTGGGGGAACAACCCTCCGATACTCAGAGAAATAAGAAGCGCTATGTTATTTTTACTTTTCATAGTTTATCACTTAATGTTATCGGTTTTATTTTTTATTGCAGATGATGATTTACCATTTTGTAACATATTTGCTCTTTCTTGTGCACGAATTTCTTGTAACGTTGGTGCAAAAGTGCGGCGCTGTTGTAACGAGCGTAATTGTTCTGTTTTTGCTTGATTTGCTGGTTGCTCGATTTGCATAGGTGTCGCGGTAGCACTTGCAGCAGCAGGCTTTTCTAATGATTTTGGTTTAAATTCTTTTAAGCTATAAATAATAGTTATTTCTTGTTTTTGTCTCAGCAACTTGACCTTGACGGTTCCTTGTTGTCCCATGCCAATAATTTCTTTGTATATTTTGAATCGGTCTGCGGTATCAGCTGCCGATGTTGCATTTACTTGCGTTATGATATCGCCAACTTTCAAGCCAAGTTGTTCAAGAAGTGGTGTATTGGCTGATGATCCTATTTTGCATCCTACGCTCTTTCCTTTATTGTACACAGTGATAAGGTCAAGCATATCAATGCATTGAGCGAGGTTTTTTATGTGCGTGATAAATTCTTGTGGGCTTACAACAAACTCTGTGTCGGATACTTTTTGCGAAATATCTTGCCAGTCATTTTGCACTGCTATATATGCTGAATCAGCCTTTGCATCTTTTTCTCGCAAGTAGAGAACTTCTTGCTGGCCATTAGAACGAAGGAAAATAACTTTATTGCTAAATATTCGTATTAATTGAGCATCCTCAAGAATTTTGCCAAGACCAAAGGTGGATTCTACTTTTGTTTTGTTGTCAGCAATAATGGCCCGATTCTGAGAATCATCTTCGAGCATGATAATAATGCCCTTGAGGGTTATATCCAGAGGGTCTAAGAATTGGGGCTTTGGTACTTGAGGGACACTTACCGTTTTTGGTGTTGGTGCATCGGGGATTGTTGGAATGCCATCTGATGCAGCAATGGTGAATTCTTTTTTATACGTGCCAAAAATATCGTTCTCGTAAATTTTTTCTATATTTACTTTAACGATTTCTCCCTTGAGGGGTTTGCTTGCACTGCTTGGCTCTATGTCTTCTCGTGCGGGTGGTTTTTGCCCGGAGAAAGCTATAAAGCTGCATATTGCAATGAGCAGAATAAGAAGCGTGCTATTTAAAATCCATACAGGATGTTTCATCAATAATTCCTTTTTATCGATTTACTTTTCACACGATACTCTTCTTAGCAAGATCTTGTCAAGTATAATATAGCCATTCGCCCCAATGCAACTCCTGATCGAGCCAATCACTTGTTTCATAGCGTTAAGGTGTTGGTATTTTATTAAGTATTTTTTGAATGATGTGGTCTACTGATATTTCTTGCGCTTCTGCTTCATACGTTAAAATTATTCTATGGCGCAGTATAGCTGGTGCAACAGCTTTTACGTCATCAGGCGTAACAAAATGTCGCTTCTTTAAAAATGCATGCGCTTTAGCTGCGTGAGATAATGCAAGCGTAGCGCGTGGTGATACGCCGTATTGAATTAATGGTTTTATTTCATCTAATTTGAATACCGCGGGCGTACGTGTGGCAAAGACAATATTAACAATATAGTCTGAAATTTTATCATCAACATAGATATCTTTTACGAGTTGTTGCGCTTGAAAAATTTCTTGTTTATTTAATATGGTGCCAACTGCATTGGTGTCCAGCGTGCGTCTGAGGATCTCTCGTTCTTGTTGAATATTGGGGTAATCAACTAATAATTTGAACATGAAGCGATCGAGTTGGGCTTCAGGTAGTTGATAGGTACCTTCTTGCTCAATAGGATTTTGTGTTGCAAAAACCAAGAATGGTTTATCAAGATGGAATGTGTGTGAGCCAATGGTGACTTGTTGTTCTTGCATTGCTTCAAGCAACGCTGCTTGCACTTTTGATGGTGCACGGTTAATTTCGTCAGCTAAAATTAAATTGGCAAAAATCGGACCTTTTTTTGTTTCGAACTCTTGTGTCTTTGGGTTGTACATCAAGGTGCCGATAAGATCCGCTGGCAACAAGTCTGGTGTAAATTGAATGCGATTAAAAGTGAGCCCTAAAGCTTTGGTGAGCGCCTTAATGAGGGTTGTTTTTGCAACACCAGGAACGCCTTCTAGCAAGATGTGTCCATTGCAGAGAATGGCAATAATCGCAAAATTTATAATGTCATGCTGGCCAACAATGACTTTGCCAACTTCTAAATTGAGACTATGAAAGCGGTTACTTTCTTCTCTAATTTTTTCTATAATGATATCTGTTGTTGTAGTATCTAACATGATTGTTACCTTTAAATGTAAGAAGGTAATTGGTTTAATTTTGATACTTTTAAAAATTAGTTTTAGTGTAGCAGCGTTAATTGAATCTTACAACTTTGGTGATTGTACCGTTATATACAAGGAATATTTATGATTTTATCCGGCAAGGAAATAAGAAAAAAGTTGGGCAAAGAAATTAAGATTGATCCGTTTAACGATCATCAATTAAATCCTAACAGTTACAACTTGCGCTTGCATCATGAACTTATGGTATACGATGTGCCAACACTTGATATGAAAAAATCACACGCAACAAAAAGTGTTATTATTCCTGAAGAAGGTCTTCTTCTTGAGCCAGGTAAATTATACTTGGGCAGAACTATTGAATACACAGAAACCGAAGATTGTGTACCTATGCTTGAAGGTCGTTCTTCTATTGGTCGCCTTGGCTTATTTATTCATATCACTGCAGGGTTTGGTGATGTTGGGTTTCGTGGATTTTGGACATTAGAAATGTTCTGCGTTCAACCTATTCGCATTTATGCTGGTGTTGAAATTTGTCAAATTTTTTATCACACCATCGAAGGCGAATACGTTAAGTACGTCAGCAATAAATATCAAAACAATCGCGGCATTCAACCGAGCTTGATGTACAAAGATTTTGAGACGCTCTAATTATTTTACGATAATTCGTTTTATTTCGGCATTCAATCGTGTCGTGATTTCTCGCGCATTAAAACTGCCGATGGTGGTTGCAATGTCGTACGCGCTGAGCTGCGGATAGTCACCCAGTAGTACAACTTCGTCATGCAATGAGATATGCTTATTTTCAGGAATTGCCACAAGAACGGCATTCATACAAATGCGGCCAACGACCTGAGCATAAAAATCGTTCATAAAAACGATGCCGAGGTTGCTCAGTCTGCGGTCGTATCCTTCAAAATAGCCGAGCGGCAGCGTCACAATGGTAGCCGGGCTTATTGTTTTATGGGTGCGATCATAACCAACAAAAGTGTCAGAAGGCACGTGCTTAATATGCGCAACACGAGTCTTCCACATAAGGATTGATTTTAAGTCTAATGCTGCATGGGTGGCAGGATCTTTAAAATGTTGTAATCCGTAAGCCCCCGCGCCAATACGCACGAAGTTAAGGTTGGGAAATTGGGAAAGCATGGTTGGCGTCGAAGCGGAATTTGTCGCATGCTTTAACGGTATGTGAATATTCGCTTGTTCGAGTTCTGTGCATATTCGGTCAAATATGGTTAATTGTTGTAGGGTAAAATTCGTGTCGGGGTTTGCGGCTTCTGCACAATGAGTGAACAAGCCGCGGATGGTAATAAAAGGCAAAGCATAGATTTGAGCAATGGTTGCCAATGCCTGATCGGGCATCAATCCAAAGCGGGACATCCCCGTATCAATCTTTATATGAATAGTAATTTTTTGGTTGTGTTGTTTGCCAACCGCATTGAGTGCGATTGCTGTTTCCAGATCAAAAACCGGTAGATCAATATTGTGTGTTATTGAATACACAGGATCTTCATCGATGATGCTCAGTGACAGAATTGGCTTGGTAACACCATGATTGCGCAAGGTTAATGCTTCTGAAACACTTGTGGTACAGAGCCAATCGACAGCCATGCTTTCCTGGCACAGGGTCCCCATTTCCTTTATACCATGACCGTAGGCGTTGCTTTTAACCACCACCGATAAGGTTGTGTTTTGACCCGCAATGCTTTTGTAGCGCACCATATTGTGCTCAAAGGCCCTTTTGCTTAGTTCGATCCAGGTGTTTGGTTTTTGTATTATCATGGCTTTATGGGTTAATGGCATTGGTGTGTGATTCAAGTTATGCATATATAAAGTATAAAACATATTGTGTTATAAATACATAAAAAGGCCTCATGTCCTTGGGGGACGGAGAAAATTGGGATTTAATTAGTAAAAAGCCTTTATGTGTGCTATTCTTTTAAACATGATTAAAAAAACAAAAGAACATATTGGCGAGTTGATCTATGGGATTCATCCTCTTATAGAGGTTCTTAAAGCCAAACGTAGAAAAGTCATTTCTGTTTATACCACTAAGCCGGAACCAAAAGCCTGGAAAAACGTTCAGGATTTTTGGCCTAAGTATCATGTGCCGATACAATACGTATCACGCGATGTACTTGCTCGTATGGCTGGCGGAACCACCGACCACCAAGGGGTAGTTGCTTGGGTTCAAGAGTATCACTACAGAAAACAATTCTTCGATGCAAAAAAGCAACCTTTCCTTGTTATGCTTGATGGCATTAAAGATACGCGTAACGTTGGAGCGATTCTTCGTTCAGCGCATTGTACAGGTGTCACTGGTGTAATTATGGTAAAAAGGGACGCTGCTCCTCTTAACGCTTCTGCTATGAAGGCTTCTGCCGGCTTAGCTGAACATTTAGAGATCTATCAAGCTCCATCGCCTCAGGCAGCCATTATTGAACTCAAAAAAGCTGGTTATACCACTTATTTGGCGACATTAAATGGCAAGAGCGCAACCGAAGTTACCTACAAAGAACCATTGTGTATTGTTATTGGCAGTGAGGGCTTTGGTGTATCCCGTGAGATTATGAATGACGGGATTGCTATAACCTTGCCTCAAAAAAATGACGATATCTCATATAATGCTTCTGTTGCAGCTGGCATCCTGCTATTCTTAGTTGGTAGCAAACTTTCCAAAATTTAATTTTCCGTATTTAGTAAGGCCTCTTGTATGCATAGAAATAATCTATTAGAGCTTTTGCGTCAGTACAATCCTTCCGTTCAGGAAGAAATCCAGTATAAAAAAGATATTATAGCTTTTATTCAGGCTTATAAAGATTGCTTTGAGCGGTCTCTTGAGGTTGGCCATATTACGGCTTCAGCCTGGCTGGTAAACAAAGATAATACCCAAGCCCTTCTTATGCATCATGCCAAGCTTGATATGTGGTGCCAACTCGGTGGCCATTGTGATGGTGATTCTGATGCCCTAGGTGTTGCCGTTAAGGAAGCCCAGGAGGAATCTGGCATTAACAACATAGCTCCTGTTTCAGGCCAAATTTTTGATATCGACATTCACCTTATTCCTGCCAATAAACGGGAAAAAGAGCACTATCATTACGATATTCGGTTCATGC
The DNA here is from genome assembly GCA_026389015.1 of Candidatus Dependentiae bacterium. Classification (NCBI taxonomy): domain Bacteria; species Candidatus Babelota bacterium. The sequence continues at coordinate 60,022 of JAPLIR010000028.1, forward strand.
TTCAGGTTGTTGGTGATGAGCAAGTAGTGCAAAATAGTGAATCTAAGGAACTTAAGTGGTTCACCAAGGATCGCAGCGCCCTGCCTACCGATAGCCTATCAGTGACTCGTATGTTTGATAAATGGCTAAAAGTCACCATCTAGCTATTTCTATTCTAGAAATGATGAACAAAATAATTAATTAAGCTTTCTTGTAAATAAAGTGGGGCGGCACAGGTAATAAAACCTATGCCGCCCCTTTTTTGTCGTTAACCAAGATGTTAGATTTTTAATGGTGAATTGTTTGGGCTCAGCACGAAACGTTCGCGATTTGCTGGGTTAACAATAGTGAAGGTGAAATCTTCATCAAAGTCTTTATTTGGTACAAAAACTAATCCGTAATCGCAGAGTAAAGGTATTGCATTGGCTTGCCTTGATTTGTCTGCATGAACCAATAAAGTATACCCTGATTTATCTACATAAATATCTTGAGTTAACCTTGATTTTTCTGCTAAACTTATAATGAATTAGGTTGATTTTTATACATATTAGCCAGGAGAAGTCCAATGAAGAGAACCATAGATTATTATTTATTGGAATGGAAACACCGGCCCCACAGAAAGCCGCTTATTTTGAGAGGGGCGCGTCAGGTTGGCAAAACTCATGCGGTTCGAGTTTTGGGAAAAACGTTCACCAACTTTATCGAAATTAACCTGGAGTCTAATCAGGCAGCCCGCACTATTTTGGAAAAGGATCTTGATTTGGATAGGATTGTATTGCAACTTTCCGAATTATTGCAAAAACGACTTAAGCCCGGTTCGACCCTTTTGTTTTTTGATGAAATTCAACAAGTGCCTCAAGCAATTATTGCCCTACGCTACTTTTATGAACAGATGCCAGACTTGCATGTAATTGCCGCAGGATCTTTGCTGGAGTTTGCCCTATCGCAGGTGGGCATCCCGGTCGGACGGGTAACAACCTTGTATATGTACCCGGTTTCATTTATGGAGTTTTTGGTTGCACTGGGGCATGCTGAATGGGCACAAGCTATTCTCACCCATACGCCGCACAACGGTATAAGTATTCCGCTTCATGAAAAATTACTCAGTCTTGTTGGTGTATATTTGGCTATTGGGGGAATGCCCGAGGCGGTTAATGAATGGATTAAAACAAAAACGTCTCGTACGGTCAAAATTATTCACGCCGATTTGCTGTACGCTTATCAACAAGATTTTGGTAAATATGCCAAAAAATATCAGATGAAGTATTTGAATCTGTTGTTTCTAAAAGCAATTGATCAACTCAGCAATAAGTTTATGTTTTCTCGCGTTGGTGAATATCAAAAACGTGAGTTAGCTCCTTGCCTAGAACTTTTAGAGAGAGCTGGACTTTTCAATAAAGTTACCAAGAGTGCAGCTCAGGGAATACCAATTGGCGCACAAGCTGATCTTGATGATTTTAAGATTATTTTTCTTGATGTTGGACTCGCTCAAGCAGTATTAAAGCTTGATATAACGCTGTGGTTTTTGGAGCCACTGGAAACATTTATTAATAAGGGTGAACTTGTTGAAGCTTTTGTGGGCCAAGAACTATTAGCTTATTCAGATGCTATCAGCAAAGAAGAACTTTTTTATTGGCATAGAGATGTTCGTGGTAGCTCAGCGGAAGTTGATTATCTTGTGCAATTGCAAGATAGCGTCCTGCCCATAGAAGTAAAAGCGGGAGGCAGCAAGCGTATAAAAAGCATGCAAATATTTCTAGAATCACATACACAGTCTCGGTATGGCATACGTTTTTGGGCTGGCACCTATGCTGTAGACCCTGCTATTTATTCGTATCCTTTGTATGCGGTGGTTAAACCATTGAGTGACGCGCATGAAATAGTGCGCAAGGCATTAGAACATTTAATAGCATCGTAATGAAAAACTGCCAGCACTGCTGGCATAAATTAACTGAAAAAAATTTTTGAGTTACCTGAGCAAACCATTGACTCTCCCCTTGAAGAAAAGGTACAAAAGTAATAAGGGAGTATTATATCTTGCGCGTATGTCATGTGCGTACAAGGGGGTAAAGGGGAGCAAGGGTATGGAGTTAAAAAGGTGGGGAATACGGCTGGCAACATTGGTTGTAGTCGTTGTATTGTGTGCTTTTGGCGTACAAAAAATGCATCAAGCGGTTGTTGCCCACCAGCGCATGCTCGTTTCTGTCGACCCGCTTATTGCTCAAGAAACACAAGAATCAATTGCAGCTTTTGCTACAACGCAGCCTCACACCCCAGCGTCAGAATTTATAGAGTTACTGGTTAAAAACTTCCCTTCTATTAAATCAGTTGAATATAGTTACGACGCTTCTGGCTTGTTATGTTATACCGTCGAAAGCGCTTTGCCGTTGTTCAGTATTAATAATGATTATGTATTGACCGATAAAGGTGCATTGGTCCCCAAAAAAGATTTTGTTTCTCATCTCGTGCAGTCCCTGCACAATATCACCCTGTCATCTGATGTTATTTCTGATGCATTTACTGCGTGTATACAATCACTGCCACAATCTTTTTTTGAGTCCTATGACGTAGTATGGCTGAATGATTATGAAGTGGTGCTTTACGATAAAGCACAACCAGGGTTTTCTATATGTTTTAATACCCAAGTAGTTCCAGAATTATCGATGATTGAACGATGCAATGCTATAAAAAATGATTTGGCATCGGCCGGTTTATTTGAAAAAAAAGTTCATGCTGCAGCGCAAAAATGGGTTGCAGATATTAGGTTTAAAAATCAAATTATTGTGAGTGCTAATGTGGGGGGGCGCCATTATGGCTAAAGTATTTTCAGATCATGTTGTTGTATCCATTGATATAGGAACTACCAAAATTTGCGTTTTGGTTGCCCAACGTTTACCCAACGATCAACTTGAAATTCTGGGTGTTGGTAAATCTCCTTCAGATGGCCTTAAAAAAGGTGTGGTGGTTGATGTCGCTAAAACTATTCATTCGATAAAATTGGCCGTAAAAGAAGCTGAGCTCATGGCTGGCCTTACCATTGAAACAGTATGCATTGGTGTTTCGGGTGGTCATATTCAATCATTGAGTTCTCAGGGCATGGTGCCGATTAAAAAAGGCGAAGTGCGCGTGTCGGATATTGAAGCAGCGCTTGATGCTGCAAAAGCAATTCCTGTGCCAGAGGGCATGCAAATTTTGCACGTATTGCCACAATATTTTGTTATTGATGGGCATGCTCACCTCAACGATCCACTCGGTATGCATGGCATACGGTTGGAAGTGCAGGCACATATTATTTTGGGAGCAATCTCCTCAGTGCAAAATTTAGTTAAATGTTGCGAAATGGCTGGCCTTAAGGTTAACGATATTATTTTGGAACAGCTTGCTTCTGCCGATGCTGTACTAAGTCCCGATGAAAGAGAGCTCGGTGTTGCGGTGCTTGATATTGGTGGCGGGACTTCTGATTTGGCAATTTATCAATGCGGTAGTATTAGGCACACTATGGTTTTACCTGTTGCGGGCAACCACTTTACTAATGATATTGCTATTGGTTTGCGAACTACGTTGCAAGATGCTGAACGTGTAAAAAAAGAATACGGGTTTGCGAGCATGGAATTATTAGAAGAAGATACTATTTTTGAAGTTGATTCGGTGCACGGTCACGACACAACCATTGTTCAGGCAACTGATTTGGTGCGCATTATTAATCCACGTGCGCAGGAAATTCTAGTGTTGGTGCACGACGAAATTATTAAGCGCAAACTGCAAGCATTCATTCCAACAGGGCTCGTGTTGACTGGCGGCGGTTCATTGTTGCGTGGCATGAAGGAGCTTGGACAAGCTATTTTTAATGTGCCGGTGCGCATTGGGTCACCCCGCTTGTCGCATGATATGCCCGAGTCATTAAATAGTCCTATGTATGCAACAGCGTATGGTTTGCTCATTAATACATTAAAAAAATCAGAACGTGCGAGTATGGACAGCATGTCTGGGCCTTTGGTCTCACGAGTTTTGACACGTATGAAATCATGGGTGTCAGATTTTTTTTAAATCCTCATTTTCATTTTTCAATAAAAGGAGTTATACATGATTGAATTACTCGACGTTCAACCAGAAAACATGGCAGTTGCTAGTATTAAAGTTATTGGTGTTGGTGGCGCAGGTGGCAATACGGTAAACAGTATCGTTGGTGCCAATAACATAGAATGTATTGTTGCAAATACCGATGCGCAAGCATTGAGTCAGTCAAAATCACATCACACCGTCCATATTGGCGTAAAGTCAACGCGCGGCCTTGGTACTGGTGCAAATCCAGAATTGGGTAAACGAGCAGCAGAAGAAGATTTGGATAAAATATTAGAAGCGATTGGTGATGCTGACATTGTATTTTTAACCGCTGGCATGGGCGGCGGTACGGGGTCTGGCGCATTACCAGTCATTGCAGCAGCATTGCGTGAGCGTAATGTTTTATCGATTGCTATTGTTACTAAACCGTTTGTTTTTGAAGGCAAACGACGTGCAGCAGTGGCGGCAAAAGCAATAGAGGAATTGCGCAGCAAAGTCGACACTCTCATTGTTATTCCTAACCAAAAATTATTAGAAACAGTGGATCAAAAAGTTTCTATGATCGACGCTTTTTCTATGATTAATGAATTGCTGGGCAAATCGGTTAAAGGTATTTCGGACATTATAACCAAGCCTGGACATATCAATGTTGATTTTGCCGATGTTCGTACCGTTATGAAGGATATGGGCTTGGCCGTCATGGGTACCGGTGTTGCAATAGGTCAAAACCGTGCACAAGAAGCGGCACTGCAGGCAATATCCTCACCATTGCTTGAAAATATGAGCATTAAGGGTGCGCACGGCGTATTGCTTAATATTACCGGTGGCAAAAATCTTGGCCTGCACGAAATTAGCCAAGCGGCATCAGTGGTGTACGAACAAGCAGATGAAAACGCCACCATTATTCTTGGGTCGGTGATCGATGAGAGTATGACCGATGAAGTGATGGTGACCATCATTGCAACCGGTTTTATACCACCCAAAAGCGGAGCAAGCTCTCCATTTTGCAGCACAAGATGATTTATTAATTGATATGAATGATTTAGATGTGCCGGCTTATTTACGTTCCGACTTCGCCAAGGCTTCGACGGACAGGAAGGATGCGTAAGCTAAGTAGTAGTCTGTGATAAGTATAAAAAGCCTCGAGGGGAATTAGTGTCCTCTCGAGGCTTTTTTAGTTTTTTAATGATGACTCTTCAAGTTCGTTCTCGCAATACTCGAACTACCTTCAGAGACGACGGCGGGAGAGACTGTTCGTTTGAAGTGTGGTGCTTTCCCCCCGACTTCCCTGAGGGCAGCACTTTTTGTGCGTACTTGAAGGGTGTCGGGACAGCGTGCTATCGTACTTTTGTTACTGAAAAACCATTATTAAAAAGCTTAATGGTATTCGCGCACAAGGTGACTGTTGTCCAATCGCCATCATCAGCGCCACGGGCGACTGATTTGCGTGGGAAGCTGATGATATGTTTTTGTTTGTCGCCGTCAATAATTTCCAGCGATCCTGTTTTATCTTCGTTGCCGTCATTGCGAACTACTTTTGAGGTCTCATCACCAGCATGCACTGGGCGAGGGACTGAGCGCATTTTGTTTAATACGTATAGCACAAAAATTTTGTAATAGGTGCTATTTTTAACCGCGATCTCATCAAGGCCACGGGGGCACAATAATTTGCTGTCACCAGCGAGCCATTGAATGGTGGTGAAGTCTAAATAAACTTTGCCTTGTGTAATAGGGGGGCAAGTGATTTTATAGAGATTTCTACCTTGTTTGAGTGTGCAGCTACCTCGTTGATCAGTGGCAATAGAACTGGTATTACCTGGGTAAATCGTGGTGTTATCAGTTTCCACCGTTGTATCAGTACCATTGTAGATGCAGACTTCTTCTGAAATCCTGTTACGGCTGGCGGCAGCAATGATTCTGGTGCGATTGGCAGGAGAAATTCCATAAACCGTTGGTGTAATGGTGCCGAGCATGGTCAGAGCTAATAATAATTTTTTCATATGTCCCCCATATTCTGTAATTTTTATAGTATTCTAAGAGCTCAATTAACTCTTATATAAGTATAGAGGGCTTTTGAATAAACTTCAAAAGCCCTCTAAATAGTTCGACTAGATTAAGCTAATGCTTAAAAACGTGAGTGTGATGAACGAGAGCCTTCGCTTCTTTCAGCACCAAATCTACCACGGCTTGGTTTGCGTTCAAAGCCGCCACGAGAGTCGCCTCTGTCGCCACCATTGAAATCACGTGAAGGTCTTGAGAAAGAACGTCTTTCGCCGCCTCTGTCTCCGCCTCTTTCGCGTCCGCCACCATGACCACGACCACCTGACATATCAGGCACTTCGTTGGTAATGTTTATGTGTACACGTTTACCGTTTAGTTGTTTATCTTTAAGAGCGTCAACAACTTCTTGTGCAAATTGTTCTGGAACAACAGCAAAAGTATGTTTGTGTAAGATCTTAACTTTTTTAATGTCGTTATTGTTGATCTTGTCAGAGCTTACTAAGAAGTTAGCAATGTCAGCTTTGCTGATTCCGTCATCTTCGCCAACGTTGATGAAGAACTCGCTCAATGCTTGTTCGTCAGATGCAGCGCCTTGGCCATATGATGATGAAGAATAAGATGATGCAGCTGCTGACGATGGGAATACCATATCTTTGTTAGGAATTGTTGCGCTTAAGAACTTTTCGTACAGCGCATTGGTCATAGCAAAAGTTAGATCTTCTTTAGAGTAGGCGTTAACCTTGCTGTACAACTGATCAATAAATTGATTGGTTGCGTTCAGCTTCTTAGAAGCATCAACAAGTGAAGTCATAGCTTTGTCTTGTTGTTTTGCAACAATAGCATCGATTCTAGGAACTTCAATTGCTTGGATTTCAAATTTAAATTTGTTAGCAGTCATACGAAGACGACGTAAATCACCTTGTGTTACAAAAGTAATTGCAATACCTTCTTTGCCCGCTCTGCCTGTTCTACCAATACGGTGAACATAGCTTTCTTGGTCATCGGGTAATGAGAAGTTAATAACGTGTGTTGCGTCAGAAACGTCAATACCACGAGCGGCAACGTCAGTTGCTACAAGTACTGCAAATTCTTTTTTCTTGAATCGTTTAATAACTAAGTTACGTTGTGCTTGGCTCATATCACCATGCAATGCACTTACGGTATAACCGCGTAGAGCAAGTTTTTCAGCAACTTCAGCTGTTAAGATTTTTGTTTGGCAGAAAATAAAGCCGTAAAATTCAGGAGCACTATCAATAAAGCGGAATAATGATTCCATGCGATTTTGACGTGGAACTAAGCTGAAGTATTGTTTAGTGGTAGAAACAGCAGCGTCTTGTCTGTTTACTAAAACTGAAACAGTGTCCTTCATGTGTGATCTCATCAAGTCGTTGATACCTGATTTGATGGTAGCTGAGAACAACCAAATTTGGCGGTTGTCTGGCATGCATTCCATAATCTCATCAACTTCTTCTTTAAATCCCATATCAAGCATGGTGTCTGCTTCGTCGAGCACAAGTGTTTGTAGTTGATCTAGTGCGAGAATTTTTCTGCGCAAGTGATCATTCAATCTGCCTGGGGTTCCCACAACAATGTGAACACCGCGTTTGAGAGCTTGGATTTGCTCAACCATAGAAACGCCGCCATAAATTGCTTCTATCGAAATATATTCGGTAAATTTGGTGATTTGGCGTAAGCTGTCACGAATTTGGATAACCAATTCGCGTGTTGGTGCAACAATAAGAGCTTGAACATGCTTAGATTTTGGGTTTATTTTTTGAATTAACGGAATACCAAAGGCAAGGGTTTTACCTGTACCGGTTTGGGCTTGTCCTAAGAAATCAACTTTGTCTGCTCCTAGCAAGGTAGGAATAGCTTTTTGTTGAATTTCGGTAGGATTAGTAAATCCTAAAGAATCCAACGCTTTTTGAATCTCAGGTGACAGTGATAAATCTTTAAATGTAATCATATAATGAAAACCTTTTCTGCAGCCTCGTGGGCCACTGTTTTTTCTACGAATGAAGTGAACGGCTTAACAATGCAAACAACGGTTGCTTATCTTGGAATGTAATTCGAAGGATTGTAGTTGCCTGGGGTTAACCAACGTTAACTTCGCTATAGCGGCGCTACTATGAAGTCCGGCTATTTGTGAAATAAGCCTCTTCTGCTCCCAGCGCACCTATAGTGATACGTAGTATATTGTGTCCTAATCGACCTTTTCTACTCAGAAAGAGTCATTGATTAGGAATAAATGTATACTCTTCAACTATGACATATAAATGCAGAATGTCAAGGAGATTAACGCTCCTGAGCGTATTTATTGCGAATTCATTGCTTCTTTTGGGGGTCTATAGGGTTGGGTTACACAAGAGGGGGGTCTGTTACAGGTAGTAATAAGATAAGGAGAGTTATTGCTTCTGAGGTAAATTGGGGCTAAGGTTATAGCCGTGAAAAAAATGTTTAGATTGATTACGTGAACTTGTGAAGGACTGTGTTTTGTTGCTCCATACTAACCCTCTTTTTCTAATCTATTTTGGCAATGCTAAAGATCAGTTAATGCCTGCTTTTTATCTTAATCTTCTCGATCAACCTCTGTTGACCCTGGCGCCCTTTTCTAATCTTAAAAAAAGTATGCATCTTGAGTATTTGCAGTTTTTGCATCAAACGCACAGCGATCAGGGTACGGTTATAGGTAAAAAAAATATTGAAGCATTACGTCCTTTTAAGCAAAATGGCGATTTCTTAGTAACAAATGTATCTCATGTGGGCATTGGGGTCATGACAGCCGACTGTTTGCCCATTGTATTGCATGACCGTTTAGCCAATGTTGTTGCCGTGGTTCATGCTGGGTGGCGCGGTGCGGTTATTGGCGTGGCAGTAAAAGCATTAGAGCGTATGCGTGAAGAATATGGGACTGACCCTCAAAACGTAGTCGTTTTTTTTGGTCCATCGGCTAAAGCCTGCTGTTATAAGGTTGGGGATGACTTTGAATCAAGCTTAGCAGGGTTTGCTTATAGCGACAAAGTAATGCAAAAGCATGGCGATAATTGGTATTTTGATTTGCCAGGGTTTAATAGGCTTCAGTTAGAAGCTGCTGGCATCAAAAAAGAAGCGTTCCATCTTAATTATAACTATTGCACCATGTGCGACCATTCTTTTTATTCTTATCGACGCCAGGGCGAACAAGCTGGGCGCCAAATGACGGTCGTTTGTTTGCGTTAAGATAGTCAACTTTATATTTTTTGGTGTGTGCGATTTGTTGGGTGTGTGCTTTTGTGATATAGTGATCCTGTTGAATTTTGCGGTGACTTTTTAAATTGATATACTTTTTCCATTGCTTTATTTTACATTGTTATAAATAACTACAAATTACTTTTTAGTATGGGGACTTAGAAGCACATGATAGCAGGACTACTCGCCAAAATTTTTGGCACCGATAACGCCCGTCAGTTAAAACGTCTACAACCAATTGTTGATCAAATCAACGCATTTGAGCCACATATCAGCAGTTTGCCCGACGAGCAACTTGCACTAAAAACAAATGAATTCCGTGAGCAGTTAGCACAAGGCAAGCATCTTGACGATATTTTGCCAGAAGCATTTGCCGTGGTTCGTGAAGTTTCAAAACGTAAGCTTGGCCAGCGTCATTACGATGTCCAGCTTATTGGTGGCATTGTATTGCATCAAGGTAAAATTGCTGAAATGAAAACCGGTGAAGGTAAAACATTAACCGCAACATTGCCACTCTATTTAAACGCATTGACTGGCAAGGGCGTACATTTAGTGACGGTGAATGATTATCTTGCACGACGTGACTCTGAGTGGATGAGTCCTATCTACACCTTCTTAGGTCTTACTGTTGGTTGTTTGCAAAACTCTATGCATGACCACGAACGCAAAAAAGTTTATAACACTGATATTCTCTATGCAACCAATAACGAACTTGGGTTTGATTATTTACGTGATAACATGAAATTCCGTTTAGACGATTATGTGCAACGTGATCTTAATTATGCAATCGTCGATGAAGTTGACTCTATTTTGATTGACGAGGCCCGAACGCCACTCATTATTTCTGGTTCAACTGAAGGTGCTAGTGCATTGTATGATCGGGCTGATCAAGCAGTACGTAAGCTCAAAAAAACTGAAGATTATGAGATTGACGAAAAAGCTCGCTCAGTACAAATGACTGAATTGGGTAACGATAAGATTGAAGCATTTTTTAATATTGAAAATTTATATGATATCGAAAACATTAATTTGCTGCATCATGCTACTCAAGCATTAAAAGCGCATACTTTGTTTAAGATTGATGTTGATTACGTTGTAAAAGACAATGAAGTGTTAATCGTTGATGAGTTCACTGGTCGTATATTATCAGGTAGGCGCTACAGTGATGGTTTGCACCAAGCGCTTGAAGCAAAAGAAGGCGTTGATATTGAAAAGGAAAGTCAAACACTGGCATCCATTACTTTGCAAAATTACTTTAGATTGTATAAAAAGTTGGCAGGCATGACTGGTACAGCTGCAACAGAAGCAGAAGAGTTTTACAACATTTATAAATTGAATGTTGTTTCAATTCCTACAAACAGAGCAATGGTTCGTGCCGATAAACCAGACCTTATTTTCTTGGGCCAACAAGCTAAATTCAAAGCAATTGTTGAAGATGTCAAAGAGCGCCATGCCAAAGGTCAACCCGTTTTGATTGGCACTATTGCCATTGAAACATCAGAGCTTTTAAGCAGTGTTTTTAAGATGCAAGGCTTGCCGCATGATGTACTCAACGCCAAGCAGCATGAGCGAGAAGCAGAGATTGTTGAGCATGCGGGTGAAGCTGGACACATTACGATTGCAACCAACATGGCCGGTCGTGGTACCGATATTAAGCTGACAGAGGAAGCAAAACAAGCTGGCGGACTCTATATTTTAGGTACTGAGCGTCATGAAAGCAGACGTATTGATAACCAGCTGCGTGGACGTTCTGGTCGTCAAGGTGACCCGGGCGAATCGCGTTTTTATATTTCGCTTGAAGATAATTTGATTCGTATTTTTGCTGGTGATTCTTTGAAGAAAAACATGCAACGTTTTGGCATGGAAGAAGACGAAGTTATCGAATCATCGATTGTTTCCAAGACTATTGAACGTGCACAAGAAAAAGTTGAAAAGCATAATTTTGAAATTCGCAAACATTTAATCGAATATGATGATGTGCTCAATCAGCAGCGTATTGCGGTATACAGCTATCGCCGCAATATTTTAGAAGGCGATGAGCGGTTGTACGATTTAGTGCGCGATCTTATTTTTGGTGCTGTAACCGATTTAATTTCATGGCATTCTCAAGATCGTGCTATTACTCCTGCCCAAATTGATGCAGTGATTGAGGATCTTGTCAAAATGACGGGATTGCCACAATCCATGTTTATGAACCTCAGCAAAGCTAACAGCGATGAATTTGAAAAAGATTTGAGCAATGTATTGCTTGAACAGTATGCATTGTATCGAAGCCAACAAGTGCAAGATGTTATTAAAGATGCTGAAAAATGGTTAATGCTAGAAACGATAGATCAAGCATGGAAACAGCATATGCTCAATCTTGATACGTTAAAAGAAGGCATCAACTTACGTAGCTGGGGACAAAAAAATCCACTGGTTGAATATAAGCGCGAAGCCTTTGCGATGTTCCAAGATATGATGAGCAGTGTGCGTCAAGACATTGTGCGTCACATCTTCCACCTTAACTTGGAGCGATTCAATGCACATGAGCTTGAAAAGAAACGTGAACGTGAATTGGAACAACTTAATATGATTTCGAGTGACACGAGTGGTGATGGCGCTCAGCAAGAACAAGCTTCTGCAGATAAAACTGGCAGAAACGATCCTTGTCCTTGTGGTTCTGGCAAGAAATATAAAAAATGCCATGGCGCACAAAATTAATCATATAACATAGTTTTAAAATAAAAGCGGCTGGTACTACTACCGGCCGCTTTTGCGTTGAGATACATTTTCTCCCGCCGTCCTCCCTGAGCTTTGTCGAAGGGTTCGGGGTTAAAAAAAGTCCTTATTTCTTAGTTTTCATTTCGGCTTCTTTTTTTATTGCACTTGCTACAGCTTCTTGTGCTGCAATAACAGCAACTGATGTTTGCTTTGCAGATTCAGTAGCTTTTCTTACCGCGTCCATAGCTCGCTTTACCGATGCTTTTGCTGCAGTTGATTCAGGTGCTTTTTTTGCGGCTATTGATGCAGCTGCGGTAGCATCAGCGGCTGTCGTTTTTGCCGACCCGGCTTTTGTTGCAGCTTCTACAGCCCCTTGGGCCGCTGTTTTTGCACTTACCACGTCGCCAACTTTTGCGGCAGCTTGTGCGACTGCGGCTTGTTTTTGTGTTGTGTTGAGTGCCGCTCCAGCTTCCTTTGCGGCAGCCTCTGCTGATTTGGCAGATTGTTCTACAGCTTCTTCTGCAGCAACAGTTGCTGCATTAGCGCTTCCTGCTTCTTTTGCGGCAGCTTGTGCGGCTTTATCTTCAGCCTTGGTTACTGCCTGTTGCGCTTGTAGTATTCGCGGCGCGGTGCAGAGTAATACAGCAAGAGTTATAAAACATAGTTTCTTCATTCGACAAACTCCTCATGGTTATGATTATTGGGATGGACCGCTTTTGAGTATAAAGGCCTATCTCTTCATGATGCAATAATTTGTAATGATATTATTGCATGCTATTTTTCTTATTTTTTACCGCAGGCAGCTTTCCTTGAGGCAATTGCTTTTTAACGATTTTTACCTTGCTTGGCTCAACACCCAAGGGCCTTGGCGGTAGTTTTTTCTTTGTGTTTATTGTGCTGTGTACTGCTTGCTTTGCTGGCTTGTGATATTCTAGGTGTTGCTCTGGAGGCAGCTTTGCAAGCCACTGTTTATACGATGCTGTTTTCCACGGCGCCTGATAGTTTGCCAGATGTTGCCAAAATTCAGTGTGTTTATCGTACCAGCCATAGAAATGCGGATTCTTTGCGTACCATTCTACCAATACCCAGTTTGGAAGCCACTCAAAAATATAGCTGTAGACTGGGATATATTCATACATTTTGGTACCAGATTGCCATGGGCGATATACTTTGCAATACCATTGTCCTGATTGCTCATCCCATTCGGATCGAGTTCCACCTGGACATAAAGGATATATGCTTTCCGGGATGTCATAATGTTTTGTATGGTCTATCACAATAAAATCTTCAGGATCCAGAGCTCCTTGTTCCAGGTCGGAAAGGGAAATCTCTAGGTCTTCATTTTTGCAGTCGCGTGGCACTACGGTATAGTGTCGTTGGTATTGGTTGTTACTGTGAGCAACGCGTGTGTAAATGGCAAATGCTCCTAAAAAACCAACAGGCTTTGTTCTATGTGGTTTAATGGAAAAATCGCCATGATTTCTGAGAGTATCAACTGATGCCTTGTTGTCTAACAACGCATCATTGCTGAGCCAAATGGTTGATGCGCTATTATTTTCCACTGAAAGATTGCAGCCATTTTTTGCCGTGATGATACTGTTTACTCCGAGCGTAAGTAGCAACAGCGCCATAGTATAGTTTAATTTCATAATACCCCCTTTTTTTAGATTTTAAGGTAATGTGCCTAGGTTGTCATTGTCTTCCGGATTGATAAGGTAGTCTGGTTGTGGAGTAGCCTCTTTATCGATACTTATGAACATTGGCCCCTTTGGAGCAATGTCTTGATGCGCAGTTATTAAGGTGTCTGCTGTTGCAGCTTCTTCTGGGTTTGCGAAGTCGACTATCATGAATCTCTTCATGTCGAGCGTTCTGTTTGCGATGTCTTTAAACGTGAGCTTGTTGTTGTCTCCGCAGTAACGAATGCTTACTCTGAAGCGCCGTTCAAACATTTTATCTTTACGGAGTACAAAGATATCAAACCAGCTGCCGGTTATTTTATCTGAGTTGCCTTGTTCTATTTGGTGTCTTCCAATGCTTTTGAGGCTTTTTTTGCTGACGCTGACTGCATCTGCTACTGGTTTGTTGGCTACTAAGAAAATTTCTTTGTAGGGACTATTGTTGACCACGGTAAACGTACAAGCCTTCAATGATGGAGCCGCGGTGATTATAGTGAGCATGCTGAGTGCCAAGATCCTTTTTTTCATGGGTATTCCCCTCTCCCTTTTGTTTGTTTTTTACTCTCTTTAACTAAAAGTATATGAGCGTTGCATTTCAAATAGCAATATTAACAATTAAGAAGTCTTTTTTCTAGCTTCCTTGGGCCTTTTTAGGGTCTCTGGGGATGCGTGAGAATAGGCTAATCTGATTGCTAAGGTTTAAATCGACCTGTTCCCGGGGACTTTGTGCCCTGAAAAACAGATCAAATTGGGTAATTTGTGCCCCTGCGCACAGATATATTAATTTCTGCTTGTATTTTATTATTTTTACTATAAGCTTAGGTATATATGGAGAATGCTATATGGAGTTTAGGTTATATACGGAGGTTATTATGAATATATTAAAAACAATCAAATTTTCACTCATAGTGATGTTTTCTATGGCGACAGTACCATTAATGGGTATGAATCGTTTAGGGGGCGTATTGGGTAAAAATGCTGCATCTGCGGCATCTAAGAAGGCAATCCCAGGTACATCGAGTGTTTTATCTCGATTTTTATCCAATGATGTATCAAATTTATTTGCCCGTCGGGCAACCAATATTTCGGCAACGGATAATAATCCTATTGTATCTCAGGGAACTTCAATGTCTCAGAGTCAAGCAGGGTCAAATTTTGTTGCGTCTCATAATGGTTCATCAACAAATTCTATGTTTTCAATGCCAACCCCGCCTTTTGCAGATGGTGCAACTGTTCCAGCAAGATTACCATCGATGAATTGTAATCAAGGTCTTAGTGACGGCTTGGATTTTATTATGCATCCAGAAGCTATAAAGTTAGTAAAAAATCCTATGTCAGGGGCACAAGCTTCTATGGGCACTCAAGAATCGTTATTACCTGCATTTGTTAAAAAAGTTATTAAATCAGAAACTTCAAAAACATCTAAGTCTATGCCGTCAAATCCGGTAGCGGCTAATGTTGAATTCCTTAAGAAATTACAAGAAAGAGCAGAAAAAGTGGCAGTGCATACAGTGACTGCAACGGTAGATGTTCAAAAACAAGTTTTTCAGCCAATAGAAAAAACAAAAGAAGAGAAAGCTCAAGAGTACAAACAGATACAAGAAAAACAAGCAATGCAAGATTTTTTAGCAAAGCAGATGGCACAAAGAAGATCATTTGTGGACGAAGATGATGAGCAAGATGCTCCAGAACAAACAGTTCAGCCTAAAAAAATTGAACCTGCTGTTGTAATGAGCTCTATTGCTCAAGATGCTTTGGTTCCTGCGGTTTCTGGGCAACAAGTTGCCTCGCAATCAGTTGCCCCGCAACAAGTTGTAACTCAGGTGGTGGCAACGCAACAAGAAGCGACTAAATCTACAGCATTGGTTGTTTATAACCCAGTTGCAGATGTAGCAAAACAACATGTGTCTCCTGTCAGAGAATTATCATATCGGTCTGTGTTACCAACTTCCAATGTAGTTTTAGCAAAGGTTGCTCAAGCTTCTATGAAAAAAAATAATTATGTCTTAGTAGAAAACCCTACCGTCAATTGGCGCTATGGTCGCAACGATAATGATTCGCACAATTCTGACAATGGCAACGCTGCCAAGTCATTGACTCCAGGGGCAGTGGTTGCTGCAGGAGCAGTGGGTGCTGGTTTAGTTGTATTGAATCACGAAGAAATATTTAACATACTTAATACCATGAAAAAGAATTTGAAAGATGTATTTTTAGTGCTGCAATCACCAAGAAACACGAAAGCTATTGTTCAATTGAATGGTGTGCGAAATGGCATTCAACAAGCACATGCGGCTGGTTATAATTTTGTTATGATTCCAGAGATATTTAAAGCTACTTCAAATTACTCAGCAGAAGATCTTAAACGTTTAGGACTACAAAATCTTCCGAGCGACTTTGTAGAGAAATTCTCTGGCAAATATGGCCCGGTGTTTTTTGATAATAATTCATTGGAAGGGCTTATTCTAGCATTAGTTCCACAAGGTTCTGAAGGCTATCAAGACCCTATCATTGTAGCGCCACCAACACGATTAGAAAAAATGTTACATCGTTTGGGAGCTATTGCTCAATCATGCGCAAACTTCTTAACACTCAGGATAGGTGATGGTCAACACCTCACATCGCCACATGGATCTTCATCTTCTTCGATGACAAGTCGACCATGCGATACGGCCAGAGAAAATGATACATCGAACTCAGTGCAGAATGATACACTAGAAAAAATGGCATCATCGTCGGCACTGCCTCCAGTTTCACCACAGGTTGTTAGCCCTACATCACCATCTCGTATGAATGGTGATGATCAGAAGGAATTGCAATCACTTGGCATTGCGCAAAGGTTTGTGACGCGTAGATTTGGTGTTGGTATTTTGAACACTATTGCAAACAACATGAAAATAGATATGCGGCATGCTTTACAAGCAGAAACCTTTAGAACGATGTTTGAATGTTATAATAAACAGTTTGATTTTGTACAAAAATATCCCACAAATGTATTCATGAAAAATATTTTTATACAAATGGGTGAAACTATTACGTCATCCTTGCTCACAATACAAGAGAACATGCACAACGAAACTCTCATGTGCGCGAAAGTGCAAACAAATTAGAATGAAAGATCGGAGGCTTTTAGTCTGAGATCTTTCAAGGTAAATGTTTATGTAATAATAATTTTCTATAACCCAATCCATTTACAAAAAAGCTTGGTAATTACTACCGAGCTTTTTTGTTGTATTGAGTAAAAAGTAGTGATTATTCGTGATTAAAAAGTTCATCAAACTTGCCGGAATATTTTGTGCACCATGCATCAAGTTTTTTGAACGTATCGGTAGAAAGTATTTGTTGGCAACTGGCGACAGTCCTAAAAAAGTTGTTAAGTAATTCCTGTGCCGTCTTTGCACTGCTTGTCAGATCTTGTTTGGTCATGACAGCATTGGTAATGTTCAGATAGCTTGAGACCTTTGTGTGGATTGCCTCAAAATCTTTGGTAATGGATACAAGCAAAGCAGAGACTTCGTTGTGGGTGGTATTACTTACTGAGCCTAATTGTTCTTGTATATGGTCAAAATGTTCTTGAATAAGTGCTTCAATAATTGTTGCAATCTGGGATGTCACTTTCTGAAGCTGCATTTTATACCCTTGTGCTGCAGCGGTGAGTGCTTTCATTTTTGCTACTGAGCGAGTTTCATCGGGTGCGCGTTCGTGTGAGTGTGCTGTCACGGTACGTGGCCCCATTGCGTTAAAAACAATAATGGGCATGATACTGAAAAAGATAAGCGCTATTTTGAGCATTGTTTTCATCGTTATAACCTCTTGATACGTAATCTGCCATTTGATTAAAAGTATACACAATTGGCAGTGACAAAAACCAGAGATTCATGTTTTTGTGCAGATTATGTTGATGCAAGGGGCTTTATATTACCGTGTCATTTCTTTCTCTTGATCTGTGTGGTCAGACAATACAACATTCTCCCACGCAGTTCGTACAATATAAGTCAAATCAGAATACTGTGCCTTCCAGCCCAGGGAATTCAGAGCATGGCTCGGGTCAGCAACAAGCACTGCCGGGTCGCCTGCGCGTCGTTGATGAACGATAGTTTTGATGGTCGTGTTGGTGATTTGCTCAGTTGTGTCTATGAGTTCCCGTACTGAGTAACCATTGCCGGTCCCTAGGTTGAAAAAATCAGATTTATTACCCGCTTGCAGATATTCCAGCGCTTTGGCATGCGCATCGGCAATGTCCTGAACATGCAAGAAGTCTCGAATACAGGTGCCATCTGTGGTTGGGTAATCGTCACCAAAGATATAAAACGGGGTGTTACTTTGCGCTGCCTGTAATAATAGGGGAATTACATGGGTTTCTGGCTTATGGTGCTCGCCAAGGTTTACGTTTGGAAGCAAGCCGGCTGCATTAAAATAACGTAAGGCGACGAAATTTAGGCCATGGGCGACATTGAGCTCTTTAAGTGCCATTTCGACAATAAGTTTGGTTGAGCCATAGGGGCTGATAGGATTTTTGGGGTGGATTTCAGTGAGCGGCAAGCTTTGGGGAATGCCATACACCGCACAGCTGGATGAAAATATAAAGTTTTTTACGTTGTGCGCCAACATGACTTCAAGCAATTTTAGCGTTTTGGTTACGTTATTTTCGTAAAACGCCAAGGGCTCTTTAACCGAACGGCCAACTTCAATAAAAGCAGCAAAATGCATAACTGCCTGAATGTTATAGCGGGTAAAAATGTCATGGAGAATATTGGTGTCGGCTATATCAGCCTTAATAAGCGTTGCCCATGGATGGTCAAAGGGCTGTTCATGCAGAAGGCTATCAAGAATAATAATCTGGTACTTTTCTGACATTAATAATGCGGTATGGGAGCCAATGTAACCTGCTCCACCCGTGATGAGCAATGCCGGTTTGGTGTTGTTTGCATGCATAGTGCTACCTATAAGAGCTAGAATTAAATAAATGATGAACATAATTTGTTTCGTATTTCGTATACTATTTATTTTTTGCTGAGCTACTCTAGCACGGATAAAAAAGAAAGGCCAAGGAGAACTTGTGTGTAGTTCTCCTTGGCCTTTGATAAGACTTGGTTACTGTTATTCAATTTCGTTTAAGTACTCTTTTAATTCTGCTTCTTGGCTTGCAGTAATTTGAGGTTGTTTTTGGAAAAACCATCCACCTGTAATCCAGTTTGCTTTATTGCGTAATTCTGAGTTCTCATCATACAATTTTTTCCATTGTCTAATTAAATCAGCTGCTATAGTTTTAATTGCTTCTTTTTGTCTAGAACTAGCGCTGCTTATTGCTTTTTTATTATCATCATTGCTGAGCAAAGATCTTAGTCCTGCAAGGGCCGCGTCATGGGCCTTTCCAAACGCTGCAGGAGAAGCTGGGTTTTTTGCAGTTCCTTGAGCTGCAATAGCATGTGCAGAAGCTAAATTTGTTTTAATATCATCGATGATATCTGCAATCGTTTTTGGTATGGCGGCTTCTACTAGTTCAGTGTCTGCTTTGCTTTCATCCACTGCTATTGGAGTGACAGGTCTTTTTGGGCTTCCTGTGGCATAGTGGACTTCAAATCCAGCTTCAGATCCAGCCTCGGAGTTTCTGCGTGAGACCATTGGACTTCCTGGAGCATAGGTGATTTTAGATCCAGCTTCAGAGCCTCTGCGTGAATTCGTTTGGCTTCCCGGAGTATAGGTGATTACTTCAGTGTCTTCTTTGTCTTCATCACTTGCTTCATCTGATACAACTCCAGATGATTTAGGGGCACTTGGACATCCAGCTACATGCCAACTAGCTGCGCCTTTACAACCAGGACACGAAGATACATCTGTTGATGAAGTTCCTGCAGAGTTACTACCAGGAATAAGTCTTGCATTTTCTTCTGCTGCATATGCTTTAGCTGTTGCGTCGTTAAATTCTTTGAGAGCTTGTAGTGCTTTGGCTTGATCCTCTAGCAGTTGCTTGTTTGCTGCAATTTGTCTGATTAATTCTGCTTTTTCCTTTGCGAGAGCGGCTGCGGCATGTGCTTCTTTTTGTAAACGTAAGGATGCTCTCTTATTTTCCTCAGAATCATAAGCTGGGGGAGCGTACAGGATTGTTCTTGCTGCTGCTGCTGTGGCATCTGCTGCAAGATCTGATAGTGTTGCTGCGGCTCGGTGGCCTGATTTTCTATCTTCATCCGCTTGTGTTCTTAAGTCTTTTATTGTTTGTATATCATTTTTTGCAAGAGTAAAACCTACAACTGGCAGTGTGTCTTGTGGTGCTTGTTTTTCTTTTGGGTTTAATGCTTCTAGTCGTGCTGCTAGTTTCGCATCCTCTGCATCATACTTTGCCTTATTTTCTTTAGAGATCTGCTCACCTTCTTCTTGAGCTTTTTCGCCTTCTCTGTCGGCTTCTTCGTCATCAATAAATCCAGCTCCGTCGCCAATAAATCCAGCTCCGTCGCCAATAAGTACGCCAGCTCTACCAATTGGTTTAGCTACAGGTTTTTTTTGTTCTTCCATTAATTGTTGAAATAAAGCATCTTGTTCAGCTCGTGCTTTGTCTATTTCAGCTTGTCGGGCAGCATTCCAAGGTTTACGTGTTGTTACTGCTGCACTAGCACTTGCTGCGGCTCCTGCACCCATACCGCCACGACCGGCTAGTTTTGTATTAATTTGATTTTCTAAAGACGTAATAGCTGCAAATCTAAGCCTATCTTTGCCTTGTAATTTTGCTTTCATAGACGCAATAAGATCGGTGATTGCTTTTGCAGTATCATTTTTTTGGGGCTTATCCTCTAAAAATTTTTCGATACGCTTTTTTCCTGTAATGTAATCAGTACTTGTCATACTAAAGCATTGATTGGCGCTTGCCAGCAGTGTCACCATAATGGTAAGTGCTAGGTATTGTTTAATCTTCATCTGTCTTTCTCCTTAAATACATAGAGTTTATTGATTTATACATTATTTCTATTATTAACCGTATCAAAAAATACAAATAGAAATCAATGGTATAGGTTAAAATTATCAGATATATGGTTAGAATTGAATAAAAAAGGGGAGTTTTTTGCATCAAGGATTAGGATCGAAAGTGGGGGATTTAAAAAAAAGAACCCCAGGCTCTGCTATGCAAAGCCTGGGGGTTTAAGATCAGAAAGGTTGGAGTTAGAAGGCCATGCCTACTTTACCAAAGATTGTCCAACGATCTGCTACTGCAAAGTCGCGTTGACCAAATTCATATGAACCACCAAGGCTTGCATGGATAGGGAATCGCATATCATCAAAGCGATATCCTAAAGCACCATGAATCGTATAACTCAGTATACGTGGTGTTGCAGCTGAACCAAGGTCTAAATCAGATGCGGTGAGAATGCTGTAATTATAGTTATCTTGACTGAAGTCAAGAGTACCACCTTCTTCTAGAAGATGGTTACCGGTAATGTCACGTATTGGATTGACATCACCACATCCATTAGCAGCTTTTAATGCAGGACTTATGCACCATGAATTGGCTAATTTTACACACTCGGCTTGGCGAGCAAAGAAGTTAAAACCTAATTCACCTTCAAAGCCACAATCTCTGCGTACAACTAATGCGGTGGTTATGTTGAATGAATAACCCGGAGTAACTTTAACTTCTTGGGTGAAAATGTTGATACCAGGAGTTGCCAAGAGTGGACCACTTGTTGCATTAGTTGTTGATCTATTGCAAAGAACATTGGCTTCTTGCGCTTGATCAAAGCTGAGATATGTTTCTTGATAACGGCTCCAAGGTTTGTTTTTCAAATCAAATGAACGTACTTGGTGGTTTCTGAACAAGTATTGTGCATTGGTTGCAAGTGCAAAGTATGCATGCAAGGTTTCGTCGCAGTTGTTCCAGAATTCAAACATGGTGTCATTACCCCACATAAGACCCCAGTGCTTACCGTTACCTACAATAGGCTCAAATACGTAAATAGCTTTTGCTTTGTTACCGGTTGGTATAATTAAACCAGCATAACTACCAATTTTGCAGGTGTCGTTATACATCCATTCGATACCAAGTTTTGCTTCAATGTCAGCTAAAGCAGTCTTTGTCATATTCTTGCAATCATCGATTTTACCAAAACACCATGCATCTTGTCTGAAAGCTTCTGTCATGTTTGCAACTGCATTAGGAGCTCTTTCTAAATCAGCGCCACCACCACTATTGGTAACCGTTTCACACAGGGTCATTCTGTTGTGTACGTGTTGCACTGAAGTTGAAAGTTCGCCATACCACCATGTGCTGTGATCATCATTAAAAGCAAAACCTTGCTTATAATGGAATCCAACGCCGCCAACTGATTGTTGAGCTTTGAATGTTAAGGTGCTTGCAAAATCTCTATCTACGGTGAAAATGTTGAAATTTTGTACATCTAAATCAGTATTTTTATCATTAGCATCGGTTATTATTCCGCGAGCTTCTAATGTTCTTTTGCACTGTGGTAAAAAGTATGATGCTAATTGGCTAGGTTTGGTTGTTCTGCCGCCAAATCCGACGATTTCAACAGCGCCATTGAAGCAACTTTCAGCTGCAGCAACCATTCTATCATTACGGAACCCTGCAATAAGTTCAGCTCTTTGTGATGTATACAGTGGACGCATTGATAAATAGGTCTTGCCCGCGCATGGGCATCCGCAACATTCATCAGTGTTGCAGTCGGTGCTGCTACTACACGATGTGTTGCAATCGCTGCTTGATGAACAGCTCTTTGGGCAACAGCCGTCGCTAGCAAAAGCTGCCGGCGCTACTCCTAATACTAGGAGACTTAATAGAATACGATTTTTCATACGATCCTCCTCAAAAAAAATGCCCTTCTTTCCCCTTTTTTCTTTACCCCTTTAGTTCTAACAATTTGTTTGTTTGCGAGTCAATGGTTTATTGATTACTAGGGTTATAGAGTGGATTGAAAGACAAAAAAAGAACCGGAAAAGGATTGCTCCCGTCCGGTTCTTTTTTCGATGTTCTTGGATAACGCGTTGGTTATTTTTTATTTATTATTGAGCTGCTGATGTTGAGGATCCTGCTGAGGACGGTTCGTTAAATTCTTTTTCATAATCCTCATAACCCTTACCGGTTGTTGCTTGCAGTTTTTCTATTAAAAAGCTGATAAAACGACTGTCATTATTGGTTCTAGCAATAAGCTCTCTTATGGTTTTATTTCCCTCGTTTGTCTCTTTATTTCCATCGTCTATCGCTTTGTCTATCGCTTTTTTTGCTTGTTCTATGATGGACTCTGTTTCTTTTTTACAGCCAGAACCCAATTGTTCAAATTGTCTATTTATTTCTTTCATTATTATTGGGGTACTACGCACCACTAATTCAGCCGTTGCCTTAATTCGTTCGAATGTTGTTTCCAAAGCTTTTACTTTTCTCAACTGAACTGGATTTTTTGCAACTTTAGCTTTTAGCGTCGCGATGTCATTTGCTGCTGATGCAGCAATAGGATCAGCTTTTTCAGCATCTTCTAATGCTAGAAAAGAATCAATCTTCTTGTTCAAAGCTCTTTCTGCTTTTGCGAACTCAAGTTGATTCATTGCTTGGCATTGACCAGCGATGAGTACGGTAGCCAAGAGTGCCAACGAATAGGTTAGTGTGTGTTTGATCTTCATATGTCTTTCTCCTTAAATAGAGGTTTGTTATTAGTAATACATCATTTCTACTACTAACTTTACTAAAAATTACAAATAGAAATCAATTAAATCGTCAATAATCTTTAAATATATGGTTGGGATTTGTATTAAAGGGGTATTTTTTATTCAAGATTGGGCATCTCTCGCTGTCTTTGCTAAAGGAGCCCGTTAGGGCGAACTTGAAGCAGCCTCTTCCAGAAGCCCTCCAAGTTCGTCCTCTTTAGGGCAGTAATTTTGATGGGATTGTTTTGTCGCCAGTATCTGGGCTTTAAAAAAAGAACCCCAGGCTCTGCTAAGCAAAGCCTGGGGATTTAAGATCAGAAAAGATTAGTGGAGTTAGAAGGCCATGCCTACTTTACCAAAGATTGTCCAACGATCTGCTACTGCAAAATCGCGGTGGCCAAATTCATATGAACCACCAAGACTTGCATGTATTGGGAATCGCATATCATCAAAACGATATCCTAAAGCCCCATGTATTGTATAGCTGAGTATACGTGGTGTTGCAGCTGAACCAAGGTCTAAGTCAGATGCAAGGATAATGCTGTTATTGTAATCTGCTACGGAGACATCGGCAGCATTTTCAAGGAAGGTGTTACCTGTGATATCACGTACTGGATTTGTTAATCCTGCGCCATCAAAGTATTTCAATGCAGGACCATCACACCATTTATTAGCTAATTTTACGCATTCAGCTTGACGAGCAAAGAAGTTAAAGCCTAATTCACCTTCAAAGCCGCAATCTCTGCGAACAACTAATGCTGT